>NZ_JBRILT010000021.1:0-77126 GCF_052977065.1 Shewanella sp. 125m-1 | reverse complement strand
TTATTATTGAGTTTGAAGACAGACTTGTGAAACATATTAACTAAAACTGCAGTTACACAGAATCTGTTACACCCTCACGAGATTTATCAGTGATATTTCCCTTATGCTTGTTCATTAGTCTCTATAGGCTCATGGCTGCTTAAAAACTGACAACAAGCGACTAGTATCACCGCCGAAAGCATTAAGGCTGAGAACGGCACTGCTGTACCTGTATAAAATAGGGCTAACAAGGGGCCTGCTAACGCGCCAAAACCAAACCTTAAGGTACCAATTACAGCTGTTGCAGTACCTGTTTCCTTTTGAAATTTCATCAGCACAATCGCATCAGCGTTAACCGACATCACACCTAGGCAAGCCATTAAGGGCAATAACATCATCACTGTAAACAGGTAGTTTAGTCCTAATAGGTTAACTATTAGCAGAGCTGTACCTGCTATAGCGCCGAAAAAGGTTGCTACTTTGAGCATACGTTTTGAACCATAACGTCCAACGATTTTGCTATTAATCACATTGGCTAGCATTAATGCGCCTACGTTAGTACTAAACAAAATTGCAAACACTGATTTATCGAGTCCAAACACTTCCATATACACAAATGGTGATGCGGTTAAGTAGCAGAAAAAAGCAAATGAGGTTAATACGCCACTGGCTATATTGAGTTTAACTCCCTTCTTAGTAAACACGGTGGCATAAGCACCAAAAAAGGATTGTTCACTTCTACTTGAAGGATCTTTATCGCTTGGCATATTCAGCTTTAGGCTTACTAAAATAAGCAAGGTTAGTGCATAAAATGCCAGGATAAAAAAGATAAGCTGCCACTCACCAAACTCTAGAATTAAGCTCCCAATGCTTGGGGCTATTAATGGTGCTAACATCATGATTAAGCTGACATAAGACATGCCTTTAGCGGTGTTTTTCCCATACAGCTCTTTGATATACCCCGGAACAACAACCGTGGCTGCAGCGCCGATAAAAGCCTGAAAAAAGCGTAAAGCCAAAAAGCTTTCTATCGTGGTGACGAACGCAAGACCTAAACTTGTGAGCATAAAGCCAGTTAAACCAAGAATGACCAATTTTTTTCTGCCAAACCTGTCGGCTAGGGGGCCGAAACAGAGCATGCCTAAGGCGTAACCTGCTAAATATAAGCTTAATGATTGCTGTACTAAGGTAATGTCAGTATGAAAACTCGATGCAAGTGTAGCCATTGCGGGGAGATACATGTCAATGGCGAGTGGCGTGATAGCGACAATAGCCGATAGCATAGGGATCAACAGCGTTAGGCTGGCACCAAAAGGATATTTATTCGTCGTCTGGTTATTTGCTGAGTTGTTCAACGGGACCTCTACATCTTGTTGCTTAATTGTGTAAATAAAACGAAAACTATCATTTCAATAGCTGAAAACTGTTTGCTTATGGCAAAAGACTTTGCGGAGAAATTTCAATTTAACGCTAAAAGTGTATGTACTCGATCTGGTGGTACTTACATTGCGGTCTAAACAGGTAAATAACGGGTTTAGCGAATGAAAGGAACACTTTAATGTAAGGAATAACTAAAGTGTCAGATGCCATTATATTAGCGTTTTAAACTTAATAATCAATCCTTGTTGAGCTTTATTTTCCGCGTTAGCCCAGGCAATTTGTAAGCAAACATCTTTGTCTTTCCAGTGTCTCTTTTCTGTAGCGAGTACCTTTATTGTCCGTTAAAGATTGTCTTAAAAATGTCTTTTAGCTGTCATCTTAGCGTCTTTTATTAGACCTAAATTGGGTGGCTTTAAACAATGCTTGTGTTTACAAGTCGTCGATAATGCCGGCTTTCTTACCCTGAAGATGGATGAAAGGAATAATAATGAATAATCAATTTAAGCTGCTCCCAGTTTTACTTGCAGCTTGTTGGGTTACCGCTTGTAGTGATGATGGTGATCAGGGCGCGGCTGGCCAAGATGGAATGAATGCGCTCGTGTCAGTCTCTGAACTTGCACTAGGCAATGACCAATGTCCATTAGGCGGACAAATGCTGACCACAGGATTAGATTCAAATTCAAATGGTCTGTTAGATGACAGCGAGATTGATACGACTCAAACTCAGTATCTTTGTAAGGAAAGTACCAATGGCTCTCAAGGGGGGCTTACCGCAGAGTTGATTGGCCGCTATCAGAGTCATATTTACGGGTTAAGTGCTGCAGAGATTGTTGATTTCCATGTGGAATCACAACGGATCTTTGTCGTGAACGCTAAAAGCGGAAAAGTCGATGTTTTAGACGGTGCAAGTTTGAGTTTAGATGATGCAGTGACTGGATCGGGGGCATTAGCGCTCAATAACATCAATAAACTTACCGATATTGATGTCAGTGCGGATTTAAACTTGCAAAGGTTGGGTGGTGTAAACAGTTTAAGCGTATATGGTGATCTACTTGCTGTAGCGGTAGAGCGCGCAGATGATAAAGGTAATAGTCGGCAGGGACGCGGCTATATTGCGTTTTATCGTTTAGACAATAGTGGTGAAAGTGAATTGATCCAACAGGTTGAGGTTGGTT
Source organism: Shewanella sp. 125m-1 (assembly GCF_052977065.1). NCBI lineage: Bacteria > Pseudomonadati > Pseudomonadota > Gammaproteobacteria > Alteromonadales > Shewanellaceae > Shewanella > Shewanella sp. 125m-1. The sequence goes on along the minus strand of NZ_JBRILT010000021.1, from coordinate 74,592 downwards.
ATTTGCCTGATAATGTTGTCTTTAACCGAGATGGGTCATTGCTGTTAGTGGCTAACGAAGGTGAGCCTAACTCGGCGTACAGTGTCGATCCTGAAGGGAGCATTTCAGTGATTGAAATCAAAGATGGCACTCCTGAACCTACTGCGACAGAAATGGGCTTTACAGCGTTTAATGTTGGCGCTTTGAGAGAAGATGAACTGAGTCCATTAATTAAAGTAAATGGACCCGGGGCGAGCGTCGCTCAAGATCTTGAGCCTGAATATATCGCAGTGAGTGAAGATAATACTAAAGCTTATGTGTCATTACAGGAGAATAATGCCATTGCAGTGATTGATCTAAAGAGCAAAACGATTGATTCAATATTGGCGCTCGGGCTTAAAGATTATGGTATTGAGCAAAATAAAATTGATGCCAGTGATAAGGATAATCGAGTTAACTTCGTTGCCTATAAAGATGTTTATGGCATGTATCAGCCAGATACTATTCAAAGCTACCAATGGAAAGGTGCTAATTTTATTGTCACTGCGAATGAAGGCGATGCACGAGATTATGATGGTTTTTCTGAAGAAGCACGAGCAGACGATTTAATCTTAGATCCTGCACACCCGCAGCTTATTGCCGCGCAAGATAAAACTCAACTTGGCCGTTTAAAAGTCACCACAAGTATGGGCGATAGCGACAATGATGGCGATATGGATCAAATCATTAGTTATGGTGCGCGTTCATTTTCTATTTGGGATGAGCAAGGGGAGCAAGTCTTTGACTCAGCATCTGATTTTTCCAGAATCACAGCCGCCGTTCTTGGTGAGCAGTTTAATAACAATAATGATGAGAGCAAAGGTGATAGTCGAAGTGACGATAAAGCCGGAGAACCTGAAGCGTTAGCTATCGGCAAGATTGCTGGCAAGTATTACGCTTTTATAGGCCTTGAGCGCAATGGTGGCTTTATGATTTACGATATCAGTAACCCTTTCGAGGTCAGCTTTGTTGATTATCTTGTTAACCGAGATTTCGATGCCGATTTTGAAATTAATACCGATACAGGTGAGGTGGTAGGCGATGCGACCTTAGCGGGCGATTTAGGTCCAGAAGGAATGAAGTTTATTGGAGCAGAAAACAGTCCAACAGCACAGCCTCTGTTAGTGATTGGCAATGAGGTTAGCGGCACAACTAGCGTTTATGGGTTAACGTTTAAACAAAATTAAAAATTGCTAATGTTTTAACGTATTAGATAATAAAAAACTCCGTTACCCTAAAGTGACGGAGTTTTTTATTAATCGAAGCTAGCAAGGGGGATTGCCTCTTCAATCAGTCTTAATCAATGAAGCTTAGAAACCGCGAGGTAGTTGACCTTTACCCGCTAGCTTTTCACGCCAAAGTTCTTTTGGTGTTTTACCACCGTTTTTGGCTGCAGGTTTAGCCGCTTTTTTCACTGTTGCTTTCTTAGCGGTTGGCTTAGCCGCAACGGTCTTTGTTTCTACTTTAGCTGCTACAGGGGCACTATTGCCGCCAACTTCAGCTAACATCGCTTCTAACTCACTAAAGCGTAAAGATTTACCGCCATCGATTTTGTACCAGCTACCTTTCTGTTCAATCTTAACAGCTTGGCCATCACGCTGAGTTAGTGCTGTCTCAAGTGAGCTGATAACTTCTTCTTTGGTCAGTTTTGACATAATAATAACCTGTTTATTTTTGTGTGTACTTGAAGGTTTGTAATGATTTTATCGTTTAATGTACCGTAAAGTCCAATTTTAGCCGGATCTGGCTGAATTTCTATGATGTTTTGAGCACTTTAGCCTAATTAGTGAGTTAAGTCGGTGTGATTTTTGAGCAATGATTATAAATGGCGTGTTTCTGCTTCAACTATATATTTGTAGTAACAATAGGTTAAAATGCATTTTTGAGTATTCTTGGCGGATTTATGACTCGGACCGAATTAAGCCAATATTTGGCAAGTTTTTTACAAATTTCGAACTTTAAAGACTATGCACCAAATGGATTGCAGGTTGAAGGTAAGCTACAGATCAATACCATAGTAACAGGTGTCACAGCTTGTCAGGCGTTGATTGATGCTGCCATTGAGTTGAACGCAGACGCTATTTTGGTTCATCATGGATTTTTCTGGAAAAGTGAACCAGAAGTGATTGTAGGCATGAAACAAAAGCGTATTAAGGCCTTGCTGACAAATGATATTAATTTATTTGGCTATCACTTACCGTTAGATGCGCATCCTGAGATTGGCAATAATGTCCAGTTAGCAAAAGTGTTGGGGATCGTGGAGGCTGAAGTTATCGACAATGTAGCCCAAGGTTTAATTTGGCGAGGAAAGCTGGCAACGCCCACAATGGCTAGTGACTTTAATCAACAGATCTCTAATAAGCTAAACCGTCAATGCCAGCATTTAGGCTGCCAAGATGCCATGGTTAGCACTGTGGCTTGGTGTACCGGCGGCGCACAGGATTATATTGATATTGCAGCAAGTATGGGGATTGATGCCTTTATCAGTGGTGAAGTGTCTGAGCGCACTTATCACTGCGCAGTAGAGCAGGGCGTACAGTATTATGCTGCTGGCCATCATGCTACCGAGCTTTATGGTATTCAGGCGTTAGGCGCACATCTAGCAGAGCAGTTTGGGGTTAAGCATCACTTTGTTGATATCGTGAATCCGGTATAACAGCTTAATATAACAAACATTTGATAATAAAAAAGCCGCTAATTAGCGGCTTTTTTTGTTTTGAATGACTCTAAACCCGATATTGGGGTTACTTCACTTTCATGCCAGGCTGCGCGCCTTCATGTGGCTCCATGATCCAAAGATCTTTGCCACCAGGCCCTGCGGCCAATACCATGCCTTCAGATACACCAAAGCGCATTTGACGTGGGGCAAGGTTAGCGACCATGACAGTAAGCTTACCTTCTAGATCTTCTGGAGCGTAAGCTGACTTGATACCGGCAAAGACTTGCTTGGTTTCACCGCCTAAATCTAGCTCTAGTCGTAAGAGCTTGTTGGCTTCTTTAACGTGTTCAGCTTTTGCAATGCGCGCAATACGCAGATCAATTTTAGCGAAATCATCAAAGCTTATCTCTTCAGCGATAGGATCTTGCTCAAGCGGAGTCTTAATCTCTTGCTTCACTTCAGGCTCTGCAGTCACTTGCAGGTTTTCTTTTGACGCTTCGATAATTGCTTCAATACTCTTCATCTCAACGCGTTGCATCAAGGCTTTGAATTTAGCAATTTCGTGATCAGCAAGATCGACATCTAAATTGTCCCAAGTCAATTCCATCTGTAAGAAGGCTTCAACATCTTGAGCAAGTTTAGGTAGCACAGGCTTAAGGTAGGTCACCAAGATCCGGAACAGGTTAAGTGCATTACTGCAAACCTGATGTGCTTCTTCTTGCTTATCTTCTTCTTTAATTAACTGCCATGGCGCTGAGTCAGCGACATAAGCGTTAGCGATATCAGCAAGTGCCATGATTTCACGCATCGCTTTGCCGTATTCACGGGTTTCATAGAAGTTCGCAATGATTTCTTGCTTAGCTAAGAAACTTGTCGTCAGGCTAGTGTCTGCAATTTTAGCGAGCTTGCCGTCAAAACGCTTACTGATAAAGCCTGCGGTACGTGACGCCAGGTTAACCAACTTGCCGACTAAATCTGAGTTTACGCGCTGGGCAAAATCTTCTAGATTCAAGTCTAAATCATCGATTCTGCTGCTAAGCTTAGCCGCGTAGTAGTAACGAAGATATTCTGGATCTAGGTTATCAAGGTAAGTACGTGCCTTAATAAAGGTACCTTTAGACTTTGACATCTTAGCGCCGTTTACTGTCACATAACCATGTGCATAAACACTGGTAGGCTTACGCAGACCTGCACCTTCGAGCATGGCTGGCCAGAAGAGACTGTGGAAGTAAACGATATCTTTACCGATGAAGTGATAAACTTCAGCTGTAGAATCTTTGCTCCAGAAATCGTCAAAGTTTAGATCATCACGCTTATCACATAGGTTTTTAAATGAACCCATGTAGCCGATTGGTGCATCTAACCAAACGTAGAAGAATTTACCGGGTGCATCTGGGATCTCAAAGCCAAAGTAAGGTGCATCGCGAGAAATATCCCACTGCTGCAGACCTTGCTCAAACCACTCTCCCAGCTTATTGGCCATCTCTTGTTGTAGAGAGCCTGAGTTGATCCACTCTTTTAACATGCCTTCAAATGCTGGCAGGTCAAAGAAGAAGTGTTCAGTGTCTTTCATGATTGGTGTCGCACCCGATACAGCAGACTTAGGATTGATCAAGTCAGTGGTGCTGTAAGTGGCGCCGCAGTTATCACAGTTGTCGCCATACTGATCTTCTGACTTACAACGTGGGCAAGTGCCTTTTACAAAACGGTCAGGCAGGAACATTGACTTTTCAGGGTCAAATAACTGTGAAATGGTTTTGGTTTTAATATAACCCGCGTCGCGTAACTTGATATAAATTTGACTCGCTAGCTCACGGTTTTCATCACTGTGAGTGCTGTGGAAGTTGTCAAATTGAATATTGAAGTCAGCAAAATCCTTTTCATGCTCTTTTTGAACTTGAGCAATCATCTCTTCTGGTGCAATACCCATCTGTTGTGCTTTAAGCATGATTGGCGTGCCATGAGCATCGTCAGCGCAGATGTAGTGACATTCGTGCCCACGTAGCTTTTGGAAACGTGACCAAATATCGGTTTGAATATACTCAAGCATGTGACCCAAATGGATTGGACCGTTAGCATACGGAAGTGCACTAGTGACGAGGATTTTACGTTGTGAATTTGCCATCTTTTCTCAAAATCGCTGGGAACCTAATTAGAATGGCATAGATACTAACCGATCCAATAGATAGTTTCATCAAAAGCTCGCACAAGTGGATTAAATCTAGACTAATGTTTGCCAGAATATCTGGTACAATTGCGCAAATCATATTTAGGGGGTCTGCATTTTGTCTTCAACTCATCCAAATTATCATCTTGATGATGATCTACTCAGCCAGGTATTAGCGATTCTAGATTCGTTTCAAGACACGTATTTGAACAAGAGTTTGTTAAGCGCTGGTATGGTAACCAAGCTTGCCATTGAAGGTAAGCGACTACAGCTCGGCCTATGTTACGCGTACCCGTGCCAGACACTGTACCGTGATATCGTTATGGCTGTGACTAAAGAGTTAGCTGTATTGGATGCAATTGACGAAGTTGAATGTGAAATTGACTTCCAACCAGAAACCGTTTCAGCAATTAGTGCAGTTGAACCTTTGCCAAACATTAAGCAAGTGATTGCTGTGGCATCGGGCAAAGGCGGTGTGGGTAAATCAACTACAGCCGTTAACCTAGCGCTAGCGTTAGCTGCAGAAGGTGCCAGTGTTGGTATTTTAGATGCTGATATTTATGGCCCATCAATTCCTATGATGTTAGGTGTTGAAGATTTCAAGCCTGTATCGCCAGATGGCAAGATTATGACGTCGGCAATAGCTCACGGCATTGTCGCGCAGTCTATTGGCTTTATGCTTGATGGCGACCAAGCTGCGGTATGGCGTGGTCCTATGGCGGCGGGTGCATTAGTACAATTGCTGACTGAAACTGAGTGGCCAGAGCTGGATTACTTAGTGATTGATATGCCACCAGGAACCGGTGATATTCAATTAACACTTTCACAAAAAGTACCAGTGAGTGGTGCTGTGATTGTGACGACCCCTCAGGATATCGCCTTGGCGGACGCTAAAAAAGGCGTGAGTATGTTCCAGAAAGTGAACATTCCTGTACTGGGTATTGTTGAAAACATGAGCTTCCACCTTTGCCCTGAATGTGGTCATAAAGATCATCCATTTGGTGCTGAAGGCGGCCAAAAAATGGCAACTCGCTACAATGTGCCATTGCTTGGTCAATTGCCGCTGCAATTGAATATCCGTGAAGATATGGATAAAGGTACGCCAACAGTAGTGGCTGATGAGTCAAGTCAAGTCGCTGGTATATATCGTGAAATCGCTAGAAAGGTCGGGGCACAGCTTGCTTTATGTCAAGCACAGCCTAAAGTATCAATTAGCATGTCTGATGACGAATAAGGTCTATTTTAATGAATTCTAAAGATTGTGTTGTAATTGGTATCGCGGGCGCGTCTGCGTCAGGTAAAAGTCTTATCGCTAAAACGATTTACGAAGAACTTTGCCGTGATTTAGGTACAGATCAAATTGGTGTGATTGCAGAAGATGCGTATTATCGCGACCAAGGCCATCTGTCGATGGATCAACGTGTATTGACTAACTATGACCATCCTAAAGCATTGGATCATGAACTATTATGCACGCATTTGCGTGAGCTTAAAGCAGGTCATGCAGTTGATGTACCTGTTTATAGTTATACAGAGCATACTCGTACTGAACAGAAAGTGACACTTACCCCTAAGAAAGTCATTATTCTTGAAGGGATTTTGTTGCTAACCGATCCTGCTCTGCGTAAAGAGATGGACGCATCTGTGTTTATGGATACACCACTAGACATTTGTTTTATGCGCCGTTTATCTCGTGATGTCGCTGAGCGCGGAAGAACGATGGAATCGGTTATGCAACAGTATACTGAGACTGTGCGTCCAATGTTCCTACAGTTTATTGAGCCATCTAAGCAGTACGCTGATATTATCGTGCCTCGTGGTGGTAAAAACCGAATCGCAACTGATATTCTCAAGGCACGTATACAGCACCTGCTCGCGAAATAAGGCAATTTTAAATATAAGGGACTCTAGCGAAACATGGGTTTAACAGAACTAGAGAGTGAAGCCTGCTTTGCTAATGCCTAAGGTTTGGGTAAATGGACAGCCCGGCATAAATGTTGATCCCCTTGATAGGGGATTAGCTTATGGTGACGGTTTATTTGCGACTATGCGAGTAGACCAAGGTGAGATCCTGTTTTTTACCGCACATATGGAGCGTCTTACTCAAGGCGCTTATCGTTTAGGGTTTCACTGGGCAGTTTCGCCTGTGCTTCAACAGCAATTACACACATTAGCGCAAGCCAATCCGCACTCTTGTATCAAACTTTTACTTACTCGAGGTGTTGGCGGACGAGGTTATAGTGCGCCTGTAAATAGACCGAATTTAGCAGCAGATATAATCACTGCGGAGTTGTCGAATCAATCCGCTAATGCCTGCAGTGTTTCGACTCCGCAAAATAGCGCTCATAACACTGATCGCTCTGAGCCGCTAAACGTAACTGAAATTGTGTCTGTGAGTGATTTTCCTGCACACTATAAAAAGTGGCAACAGCAGGGGGTAGGGCTAGCTCTTTCGCCTGTGTCATTGGGTAAGCAGCCCAAACTTGCGGGGATAAAACACTGCAATCGCCTAGAGCAAGTGCTTATCAAGTCAATTGAATTACCTGAAGGAATACATGACTGGTTAGTCATTGACTTTGAAGATAATATTATTGAGTCATCGATGGCTAACATCTTCTTTGTTGTCGATGAAAAGCTCGTTACACCACGAATGAGTTATGCGGGAGTGGCGGGTATGATGCGAGAGCAAGTCATGCACCAGCTTTTACAAATGGGTCATAAAATAGAAGTAACAGATATCCAGTACAGTAGGCTTAACCAGGTAAAGCATGCGTTTATCACTAATAGCCTTTTTGGACTTGTCGATATTGTAAGGATTGACGATTTTACATTTACACCAGCAACTTGGACTCCAAGCTTAAGAGAACAACTCAGTTTGACACTATGAAAAAAATTATAATCAGCGTCTTCGCAACCGGATTTACTCTTCTTACTATCGCAGCCATGGCGGGATATTGGTGCTACCAAACACTACTTGCCTATGGTGAACAACCAATAAAAGCCACCTCTGTACAAGAGTTAACGATTAAACGGGGAACCACATTTAATCAATTTATCTCTGTTTTGGAAACTGAACAGTTAATCGACGAAGGCTGGAAACTTAAATGGCTTGTACGTTTAAAACCAGAGTTAGCACACATTCGCTCAGGCCTTTATGAAGTTACACCAAACGAAAGCCTCAATAGTCTGATGGCTAAAATCATTAGCGGTAAAGAGAAGTCTTTCGGTGTGACCCTATTAGAGGGGCAAACGGTTAAAGAGTGGTTACTCATACTGGAACAGCAAGCAAGGTTGCAGCAAGAGCAAGATGTGTTTAACCAGGTACTTGTTGCCAATGGTGATGACTCCGGTTTGCCTGAGGGGAAGTTTTTCCCAGACACTTATCATTATCGAGCTGGCTCTACTGATCAGGCCTTACTCAATAAAAGTTATTTGAAAATGAAGCTTGAGCTTGAAAAAGCCTGGCAAGGACGTCAGCAAGGCTTACCGTTAAAATCGGCTTATGAGTTACTCATCTTAGCCTCAATTATTGAGAAAGAAACAGGTAAAGCAAGCGAGCGCCCCTGGATAGCTGCAGTATTTGTCAATCGTTTACGTAAAGGCATGCGATTACAAACGGACCCAACGGTTATTTACGGCATGGGCGACAGATATGCTGGCAATATCACTCGTAAAGATCTGCGTGAAACGACCGCATTTAATACATACAGAATTAATGGGTTACCACCCACGCCAATTGCTGCACCCAGTTTAGCAGCAATACAAGCCGCCGCGCATCCCGCTGACGTTGATTATTTTTATTTCGTATCACGAAATGATGGTAGCCATATTTTTTCTAAAACACTGACAGAGCATAATCGAGCAGTGAATAAATATCAGAGAAATCGATGAATACACAAACTGAACATTCCGCCAAGTTTATCGTGATTGAAGGGCTTGAGGGGGCGGGTAAATCAAGTGCAATCGCATTGGTTAGAGATTTTATTGAAAAACATATAGGGCAAGCTCCTGTTTGTACTCGTGAACCGGGAGGAACGCCACTCGCTGAGCAGATGCGTGACTTAGTTAAAGTCGCTAATGACAGCGATCCCTTATGTGATGAAGCTGAGTGTTTGCTGTTTTACGCAGCAAGAGCACAATTGGTTGCAAACGTTATCAAACCTGCTTTAGCTAACGGTGAGTGGGTATTAGGTGATAGACACAACTTGTCTTCACTTGCATATCAAGGTGGTGGTAGAAGATTAATGCCATTAGTCTCAGCTATCAGTGATGCCACGCTTAAAGGTTTTAAACCAGACCTGACCCTTTACCTAGATATTGACCCTAAGTTAGGGCTTGAGCGCGCAGCTCGACGGGGTGAGCTTGATCGTATTGAGCTGCAAGAAATTGAGTTTTTTGACCGTGCTCGTGCCACTTTCTTATCATTTGCAGATAGCGATGATTCAATAAAAATTGTCGATGCCAGCCAAAGTATGGCGCAGGTGCATAAGGACATTATTGCCATTCTTCAGCAGCAGAGTTGGTAATATGACACAGCTCCCTTGGCTGCAACATACAATTGAAACGTTTTCAGAGCAATTGAAAACGGCTCGTGTTGGTCATGCTTATCTGGTTGCGATGGATGTGGGTTACGGCGGTGAAGCGTTAACGCTTGAGCTTGCCAAGGCTGCGTTATGCAAACAAGTTGGCCGAACTGGAAGCTGTGGCTCCTGTAAGCCTTGCCAACTTGTTGAGGCAAATAGTCATCCTGATCTATACCGAGTTGAAGCAGATGGCGCACAGATTAAGGTAGATCAAATTCGTGAGCTGTGCCAAAAGCTAACCACAACGCCACAACAGGGCGGAAGGCGGGTTGCGGTTATTTTAAACAGTGAACGTTTGAATCAGGCATCAGCGAACGCATTACTTAAAACATTAGAAGAGCCCGGCAAAGATACCATTTTGTTTTTACAAACCAATTCACCCAGTCGCTTACTCGCAACGATTAGTAGTCGTTGCCAGAGACTTCATCTGGAAATGCCAAGCAAATCAATTGTTAAGCAATGGTTACAGCAAGAGTTATCGACTAATGAAGATTTGACCTGGTGCTTACCTGTTGTGGGAGGGCCCTTAGCTATCCTTTCGGCAGTCGAGAGCGGCCGAGATAAGACATTGGTATCATACAGAAAAGGCTGGATACAAAGTTTGTCGTCAGGACACCTGTGTGATAGTTTAATAAATGTTAATGAAAAGAAAATTTCTGACGCGCTTAACGTTTTATACTTAGTGGTGCATCGAATATTAGTGAAAAAGCAAGAAATCGACCCTTTGCTCAGAGCTAAGCTGGCAAATTTTGCAGCAAAAGTGATGCAATTAGAAACACGCTTGTCGGTGATGCCAAACGTTAATTCGTTGGCATTGTTTGAAGGATTAACAATTGAGTATAACCAGCTAATGAGCCAATAAAAATCTATGATGAATCTTGTTGTCAAATTTGAGTCTTTACAGCAGCTTTACCGCGCTTATATGCCATTTATCAAACCGATAGGTATGTTTGTTGCTAGTGCTGAACGCTTCAGTCTTGGACAAGAGATCATGGTTCGTTATCAACTCCCGAGTGGCTCACAGCATCACGACTTCAAAGGTTCGGTGATCTGGATTAATCCTTTAGGTGCATCGGGAGGGCGTCCTGCAGGAGTCGGCATAAAAATTTTATCCGAGCCTGATTTTCATAAACATCATATCGAACAGCTTCTTTCTCGTGAACTGGCCTCTGGAGATTTGACCTGCACTATGTAGCTGGTTAGACTTGCTGTCCTTTTTGTTGTTTGTTGGACTTTCACTGTGCTTATCGATTCACATTGTCATTTAGACCGTCTTAAAACCGCGCCAGATCAGGCTTCACTACAAGAGATCATTACCGCAGCAAAAGCCCGCGATATTGCTTATTTTCTTTGTGTGAATGTCAGGCAGCAAGGCTTCACCGAAATGAAGCAAAAAATGGCGGCCTTTGATGAGGTATTTTTGTCTGCAGGTGTACACCCGTTAGATGTGCAAGAAGGTCTAAACATCGAAGAGGTTGAGCAGTTTGCCCGTGATGAGAAAGTCATTGCTATTGGCGAAACAGGGCTCGATTACTTTTATGCCAATGAGACAAAAACACTGCAACAAACTTGTTTTGAGCAGCAGATAGATCTGGCTGTAAAGGTTAATAAGCCTCTTATTATTCATACTCGCGATGCCCGTGAAGATACTATTAACTTTTTAAAGCGAGGCAATGCTGATTCTGTTGGTGGTGTCTTACACTGCTTTACTGAAAGCTGGGAAATGGCGAAACAAGCTTTAGATCTAGGCTTTTACATCTCGGTTTCAGGTATTGTTACATTCAAAAATGCTGGCGATCTACGTAATGTGATCCGCAAGGTACCAAAAGACAGATTATTGGTAGAGACGGACTCTCCTTATTTAGCACCGGTTCCTCATCGAGGTAAAGAGAATCAACCTGCATTTGTACGTGATGTCGCGGAATTTGTCGCTGAGCTTAGAGGTGAGAAATACCCTGAACTGGCACAGTATACAACGGATAATTTCTTTAATTTGTTTAAAGACGCTGCAAAACTCGCTGGACGCTAACCAATACTAGCCTGCATACTTTAATGCTGAGGTTTAGGCTCAATTACAGGCAAAAAAAGACCCAAAACTATTCCAATTGTTCTGGGTCTAGGGGAATGGCTCACTGGGAGCCGTGCGCTACTGTTGATTACCACTACCGTTGATAACCATAATGGTAAAATAAGGCTAATCAGCATTTATCTAATGACTAATGATATAGAGTGTAGACCAGCCTTACAGATTGTGGGTGGTTATTTTTTAATGCTCGCCACCGAAATGTAACTATTTATGTATAGATGAGACTGGTATTACTGGTATAACGCAATCTTATCTTTAACTAAGTCTCTGGGAAGATTGTTTTTTAATTTATTGCCTAGGTGCTTTGCTACACCAAGAGGGTTACCGGCATAACTGACAATCACTTCTCCCTGAGGTTTAACTTTTTCGGCTAAACTGATATCGCGGCCCATTAAGAACTCTTTCGCTTGCTCGTCGCTGAGTTCAAACCGAGTGGGTGATGAGAGTGCCAAGACCGCTTCGTGTCGAACCTTATAGCCTTTCTTTAATGCGTCCGCGAGCTTAATCCCTATTCGCTGAAATCGCATTTTACCTATAAGTGGCATAACCGCTTTTGGGAACAACCAAAACTCTAAATCACGTACCATGATCTCTGCATTCGTAGGTAATGTAATGGCAAATGAATCTTCAAAATAAGCCGTTAACTCTTCAATTTGCTTGGTCTTTGCAGCTGTAAATGGAAAGTTCTTTTGCTTTTTAGGTTCAGGTAAGATGCGCTCTACAGCTGATACTTTGCGGATCTTTGCGACAAAAAAGCCCTCACTATCATAAATCTGCGGCCATACATGTAAAAATCCTTCTTCGGTACATGCTTTATCAGCGCCGGAAAATAGCGCAGTTAACGAGGTAAATTCAACCGCCTCGCCAAAGACACTTTTTAAATGATGGCAAACATCTTGGTTTTCTTGACGACTCAATGCACAAGTGGAATAAACTAAGCTTCCGCCAACCTTTAATGCAAGAAAAGCGGATTCAATTAACGCTTTCTGAGTGACTACAATGCCTTTATTGTCATTGTTATCCCAGTTTTTTAATGCGTCTGGATCTTTACGTATTGTGCCTTCGCCACTGCAGGGGGCATCGAGTAATACTGCGTCGAATGTTTCAAATAGATACTCACCGAAAACTCTAGCGTCAAAATGGGTGAGGGCACAGTTTGATACGCCCATTCTCGCCACGTTAGCATGCAAGACTTTTACACGGCTGGCTGAATACTCATTAGCGACTAAAAGCCCCTGGTTGTTCATCAGTGCGGCTATTTGCGTTGTTTTGGAGCCCGGCGCTGAAGCCATGTCTAAAACACAGGTTTGCTCTAATAGGCCAAGAGCATTCTCATTTTTGGCATGTGAGTTAAACAGCGCTGTAGGCGGTAGCATTGAGCTGGCTTCTTGAATGTAAAATAAGCCTTGTAAGTGCTCGACAGTATTACCTAACTGTATATCACTGCCTATCGTCACCCAGAAACCTTGGTCACACCATGGAATAGGCTCAAAGCTCCAGCCTTTTTCTGACATTAAGTCAATAAAGCTTGCGGTACTAATTTTGAGTGTATTGACCCGAATAGAGAGACGTAACGGTTTATTGCTGTAAGCAATAAAGTCTTCCATTGAAAGGTGAGAAGGGAGATCACGTTCAATATTGTCGAGAAAATTCTGATTAAAATGAGCCATATGTCGAAGATAATGCGGTAAAGTAGCGGGATTATAACAGATTTACCAAATGATAAGAGGGAACTTGAGTGCTAAATAAGATCTGGTTTGGCTTTTTTGCAACCGCATTATTCGCTATTTTGGCGCAGGTGCTAACAGGCCATACTCAAGTACTTTCAGAAAGTGTCAGTGCCATTTTTTCGAGTTCAAAATTAGCCGCTGAAATCGCATTGGGCTTAATCGGTGTATTATCACTGTGGATGGGCTTGATGCGTGTTGGCGAAAAGGCGGGGGTCGTTGGCTTATTCTCTAAAATGTTTGAACCTTTACTCGCTAAACTGATGCCAGAGGTACCTAGAGGGCACCCGGCTTTTGGTAGCGTCACCATGAATTTGACTGCCAATATGCTGGGTTTAGATAATGCTGCAACGCCGTTAGGCCTCAAGGCAATGCAAGATCTACAAACCTTAAACCCTAATAAGAGCGTTGCGACTAACGCCCAGATCCTGTTCTTAGTGTTAAATACCTCTTCTATAACTTTAGTGCCTGTCACAGTATTTTTGTATCGTGCTCAGCAGGGAGCTGTCGCACCAGCTGATATTTTTCTGCCGATTTTACTGGCAACAACGGCATCGACACTGGCAGGTCTAACGGTAGTCGCGATAGTACAAAGGTTATCTTTACTCAATACTGTGGTACTGGGTTATGCGGGTATCATTTTATCTTCCATTATCGGCTTGGTATTTTATTTAAGTACCTTATCTGTATCGGCTATTGGTGAAATCAGTACCAGCCTTGGTAACGGTATTTTATTGCTGCTTATTTTTAGTTTTGTACTGGTTGCTGGTATCCGAAAGGTTGCAGTTTATGATGAATTTATAGAAGGTGCGAAAGAGGGCTTTGCGCAGTCCATAAAGCTAATCCCATACTTACTGGCGATGTTACTCGCTATTGCGTTACTCAGAGCTTCCGGTGCGCTCGATTATTTGCTACAGCTTATAGCAGGCTTAGTCGCTTTTGCTGGAGGGGATGTACGCTTTGTTGATGCCATGCCTACAGCTATCATGAAACCTTTTAGTGGCTCAGGGGCTAGGGCTATGATGCTTGAAACCATGCAGCACTATGGAGTGGATTCATTTGCTGGTCGCTTAACTGCAATATTGCAAGGCAGCACCGAGACGACATTTTATGTATTGGCCGTTTATTTTGGTGCTGTTGGGATCCGTAATGGCAGGCACGCGTTAGCTTGTGGCTTATTTGCAGATTTAGCGGGGATCATCGCGGCGATACTGGTCTGCTACCATTTTTATGGTTGATGATACCAATCAAAATAAGTAGTTGTTCTACTCAGAGTGTTTTTGGGCAAACTAATTCAAGGCGAATAGATGACATAATTGCTCGGCGATCACATGGCATTTTCCCATTAGCAAACATGCTGACAGACATAAAAAACGAGGCCTTATAGCCTCGTTTTTCTATTCAGTTGCTAGATAATCGTTATTAACTATCATTTCCAAGTTATCAACTGTTAGTTAATATTTCTTAGCAGCTGAATCGTTAGTCTGCTTTAGGTGTTTGTACTGGTGACCAAGTCATCCATTTTGCATCAAAATCAGACTGAAGCGTAAATGTTTGGTCGTTGTTGATGGTGTTTGCTACCGTGGTGGTTTCTTGTGTTGCGACCCCGATGCCACCGGCTAAAATTGTTTCCAACGAACCCGTCTCGATTTGCGCGCCTGAGAATAGGCCAAGATCAAATTTTACGCCTGAGAGATCCCAAAACACACTGGTTTGGTTTACAAGATGTTGATACTTATTTTTAATATGAACGTGCATTACAACGCCAGTGCCTTGATCTGAAAGAGCATAACTATCGACTTGGCCAATGTTTATCCCTCTAAAGAAAATGGCTGTTCCTGACTTAACCGAGCCTAAGGTGCTATTACTTAAATTAAAGGTTAACGCACCATCGATATTATGAAATGGCGTATCAACTTGTCCAACAAAGGTTGTCGCCTTGATGTTGCTTTGTCCCGGGAAGACTTCAATATAGGCACCGGTTATCAGGGTTTCAGGCGCTTTAATCCCAGCTAAAGAAATATCCGCATCGACAACAGAATACGAGGCATCTTTTTGATTAAAATTAGTGGCATATTCACCATATAAATAAGCAGTAACATTTAACTGCTTTAAATTGGCGGCTAAGGTTACCGACTCAATTTCACCGACTTTATGGCCTAAATACCGAATGGCTGCTTTGCGGGTTAATTTTACGGTCGCAGGGAAGGTGAGCTGAATGGGTACCGCCTGGCTGAATGCAAGGAATTTACTTTCATAAAGCGCGGTGCCGTTTGCGACGTTATTACCTTCAAGCAAGCCAAGGCTTATTCCGCCTTTTAAAGCTCCCATTAATGGCGCGACTTCAACCTCAACGCCACTTAAACTGGCATTGATTGATACTGCACTGTTACGCCAAAAGATTGTTTGATCAGTGAGTAAACTTTTAAAGTCACGTTCGATAGCGATATCAATTGCAAAGTCATTATTTGTGGCTTGCCACTCTACGCCAGACACCTGGCCTATTTGCATTTTCTTGTAATAGATAGGAGAGCCAGCAGTGAGATCTGCGCTATCTTGATTGTAGAGTCTTCTTTTTATAAGCTTTTGATTATTGAAAAAAGACGTAGCCTGTTTGCTGTTGCCAAAAACATACAGCGAGTCGCCGCTCTTTGCCAAGGCTTTGTTTGTGCCTCTAACTAAGCTTAACGCGCCACTAGTCAAAGTCGTCAGATCACGGGTACTGACTTTAACACCATCGAGACTCGCATCTATGGTTAATGCAGACTCTGCAATAAAGTGGCTATTTGCGCTGATAAGCGTCGCAAAGTCAGCGTCTATTTCAGCTTGATATTCTACTTGAGTAAAAGTGTTATTGAGCTGACTGGATAGTACGTGACCAATCTTGATCTGCTTATAGCGAATTTCTGCACCGGCGCTAATACCTGGGTTGCTTTTTGCGTGCAGCGTGAGGAGCAGTTTACCAGTATTTGTGGGCTCAGGTTGCTGTGTTAACAATGTATATTGTTGTTTTGCAGCTCCTGTACCTGGAATGAAGTTAATTACACTACCTGTGATTAAACGTTCAGGGTGCTTTATACCGGATAGAGATATATCGGCGCCTTCCAACCAGAAATCAGCACTTTCAGTGAGTAACTCTTTATAGGCGTTATCAATTCTTGCAGATAACACAACGCCATCATCACTTAATGCTTTATGAGTTACCTGGCCTATCTGGATCCCACGATAAACAATGGCGGTATTTTGAGATACGGCGTCGGTACCACTTGCGAGTAGGTTAAATTGCAATCCGCCTAAGGCGTCATCTTGGCTGTCATATAACGTGAATTCATGCTTATTTTCCACGGGTTCAGATAAGGTATTGGAGCTAAAGCTAATGCCACCTGCAAGTATCGAGGCTAAACTTTCGCTACTGACTTTTACACCAGATAAGGAGGCATCGATGCTGATCCCCGAGACATTCCAAAATTGAGAGTCGGTTTTAACTAGCTCAGCATATTGCTGTTGAATAAATGCTGTTACTAGAATTTTTTCCGCACTTTCGAGATGATAACCAACTACTTGTCCTACTGGGATCTGTCTGTAAAAGATAGGAGAACCCACATCAAGAGAACCTAATTTGTCAGAAGTGATATGGACAATTAGTCCTTCTACGCCGGGTGTGATGACGGGGGCAGTTGTTTCTGCTTCAAAATAGGATCTTGAGTCGCCGCCACCGGGTAACATACTAATGTAATTACCAGAAAAAAGGGTATCTAGACCTTCGATGCCGGTGATTGTTGCTTTAGGTTTAACCAACCAAAACTTGGTCCCCTGGTTGATAAATGGTGCGGCACGATAATCCATGAGAACTGAGACGTTTACGCCTTGAAGATCATCATCAATACTCATATCAACGACTTTACCCACTGTAAGCCCTTGGTACTTGACTAAGGTTTTACCTATGTCCATTCCTGTGGCACTAGGGAAATGAATCGTAATTTCAATTCCCGACTCGCGTATGCTCTTCACCCCAAGCCACGCGCCTAATGCAAGTGCAATAATGGGTAATAACCAAATCGGTGAGAATAACTTTTTCTTTACGACTTTAGGCGTTTGTACTTGAGTCATCTTTTGTTTCCAATCTATCCCAGAGTAATCGGGTATCTATAACTTTTGCAGCGAGCTGCGTGAGTAAAATAACTAAGGCGAATGCAGTTGCTGCTGGAGCCGGCTTAGCGTCGAGTAACTGTCCCATATTAACGACAGCTACAGTAAGTGAAATAACAAATAAGTCGAGCATCGACCATCGACCAATCCATTCAATAATATGAAAGCCAGTCATTAACTTCTTTTTCGAAATAGGGAGTTTGAAACTGATTGCAGATAAATAAATCGTTAAGCCTACAATTTTTAAGATCGGTACCAAAATACTCGCAGTAAACAAAATGATTGCGATGGGGATCATGTCCGTTTTAACGAGGTGAGCGATCCCAGAAAAAATGGTGTCTTGGGTCACTCGTCCCTGATTCGTCAGCGTTGTAATGGGGTAAATATTGGCAGGGATCAGCAAAATAGCTGCGGTGATTAGCAGCGCCCAACTTTTTTGGACACTGTCATAATCTCTAACCTTAAGTGGAGCATCGCAACGACTACATGTTGCAGACTTACTGCAGGTCACCTTGTGACATGTTGGACACGAGGTTAAGCCGATATCTTTCCCAAGCGTTGCTGAGTCATTTGTGTTCATCAAGAAAGCTCCACATATGTTCTAAATCGTACTCGCGCATTAAAAATAACGTCATTACAAATAACATGGTGAAACAGAATGTACCAAAACCAAAAGAGACACTGGCAAAATCTGCTAGGTTGAACGCCGCGACGAGGAAGCTGATGACATAGATTTCAAGCATGGTGAGCTGGGTGAGCATTCCTTGAATTTTTAGTAATTGTTTGAGTGTCGTCCTCAGTATGACAGAACTGAGCCCGAACTTAATAATGAGTGTTTGAGACAAAATGGATAATAACAATAGCCCCGGAGCGACAACGGCAGAAACCAACACCGCAATACCCACTAACCAATAACCTTGCTGGTAAACAGATAACGCCCCCTCTATGACTGTAGTTGTCCTAATACTTCCAAGAAACTCAAGCTCTAAGACCGGGTATAAATTTGCAGGTGCGAAAAAGAAAACCGCCGTTAAACACAGGGCTAACATACCGTTGATAGAACAGTATGGCGTATCGTAAAGAGGGGTGTGGCACCTTGGACAGATAGCACGTACGCCAGTTGGCAGTGCTCGCTTCCTAATGACTAAGTCGCAGGACTGACACAAAGTAATACTATTATCTACTGCTTCCATAGCCATCTTTTTTTAATATCCAAGTTTGCGATATAAACGGTTAATCGAGTACGCAAGGTGAGTATTTTCACGTATGCGATTGAAAATACAGAGCCATTAACCGAATAAGTTTATCAGATATTCAAGAAAACTTGCATAAGAAGTTCAATCTATGAGACTCTCTACTGTATATAAAAACAGTGTGAGGTTGAATATGGCCGTTGTAACTCAATTTGTAGTTGTTAGAGAAGGGGTTGAAAAGATGACTTTTACATCTAAGAAGGAGGCTGATGCCTACGATAAGATGCTAGATATCGCTGATAACCTAATCCCGTTTTTAAGTAAGAGTGACTTAGGTTTGGAGGAGGTTAATATTGAAAAGTTAAGCTTTTTCTTGGCCGAGAACAAAGATGACCTGCAAGTGTTACTTAAAGGTGGATCACTAGAGAAAAAAGCATCGGTTAAGAAAACAGCTAAAAAAGCTGAGGACAAGGCAGAAAAATAAAACTCCTTGTTAATGCAGGTAGGTTTGTTGTTAGAATGTTGTAAGTATGCTTTTTTGTTTTAGATATAACGGTTGGATAGTATTAATGGAAGACGCTTTTTACGGCACGCTAGAACGTCAGGTGCGGGCATTATTTACAGATGAAGATGACACTATTGCAGCATTGGCAAATTTTTCAGCTTTTATCAATGACAACCTTGATGATCTTAATTGGGTTGGCTTCTATCTATTGAAAAATGATCAATTAGTATTAGGGCCGTTTCAAGGTAAGGTAGCTTGTTCTCGCATTCCAGTCGGTAAAGGTGTCTGTGGTACCGCGGTGGCATTAAATTCAACACAACGAATTGATGATGTTCACCAGTTTGCAGGTCACATTGCATGTGATAGTGCCAGTAACTCAGAATTGGTTGTACCTTTACGGCAAAACGGATCTGTTATCGGTGTGCTGGATATTGATAGCCCATCGTTATCAAGGTTCAGTAAAATTGATCAACAAGGGGTCGAAACTTTGGTAAAAAGTCTCGAATTTTGCCTATTTGGTTAATCTACGACCAATTATCGCTAATTGGAGGTCGCAATCATTTGAAGCCTCTCTATAATAAGCGGTTTGAGTAATGAAAAAAACAAACACGTTTACATTCAAGATATGAATGCTTAGAGTTTGTGTATTATTGTTGCTAAGGTAGGTTTGATTTTAGGTATAAAAACAAATGTTAACGATTTTTCATTTGTTGTTTATGCGCAGATCAGACAAATATAAACGACACTTAACTGATACGAGTGATAAAGCTCTACGGTGGTGTCCCTTTTTTAAACTGTGGAAGTAAAGATGGAATCAACAGAAAAGTTGACCGATACCAACGCTATTCTTGCGTATTTGTACGAAACATTTCCTTTATGCTTTATAGCTGAAGGTGAAACTAAGCCATTAAAAATTGGGTTGTTTCAAGATTTAGCGGAAAGGTTAGCTGATGATTCTAAAGTCAGTAAAACTCAGCTCAGAATCGCGTTAAGAAGATACACGAGTAGCTGGCGCTACTTAAAGTGCGTGAAAGCAGGCGTACAGCGTATTGATTTAGACGGTAATGCTTGTGGTGAATTAGAGCAAGAGCACATTGATCATGCTCAAGCTACACTAAAAGAGAGCCAAGACAAAGCTAAGGCGAAAAGAGTTGCACAGGCCAAGAGTGCTAACCCAGCTGCAAAAACGGCTAAGAAGCCTGTTAAGAAGCCAGTTGCTAAACGTCCTAAGCAAGCTCAAAGCAGCAAACCTGCAAAAGAGCCTGTTGTGGCAGAAAATTTAGTACCTGCGGTTTTAGCTGAACTGAAACCAAAGCAGCGTGTTAATGTCAAATTAGGTAAGGCACCAGTAGCTGGTGTGATTTTGGACATCAAAAAAGAAGATGTTCAAGTTCAGTTAGACTCTGGTTTAACCATCAAAGTTAGAGCTGAACATATACTGCTGTAATGGCTTATTAGCACCTAAAGGAGTAACTTGTTGATGCGAAAACTTTCTCTGGCTGTATCCATTGCCGGTATTTTTGTCGGATTCTCGGCGTGGGCCGTAAGCCCTACTATTCAATTCAGCGAGTTGCCCGCTCTTAAGCAGGAACCGCAACATAAGGTTGCCAGTAAACGAGTGACAGGTTTATTCACTCGCTCCCACTATCATCGTTTTGATATGGATGACGCCTTCTCTGAACAGGTATTTAATCGATATCTAAAGCAATTAGATTATCGCAAGAATGTATTGTTGCAGTCTGATATCGATAGTTTCAAAGGCTATTCATCTGAATTTGATGATATGTTGAAAAGTGGTGATTTGAATCAAGCTTATAAGATGTTTGAGCTTGTTCAAAAGCGTCGCTATGAGCGATTTGCTTATGCATTGTCTTTGCTTGATGAAGAGATGGCATTTGACGTTGCTAATGACGTTTATGAATACGACCGCGAAGATGCAAACTGGCCAACAACCGAAGCTGAGTTAAACGAGCTTTGGCGTCAACGTGTAAAATACGATGCATTAAACCTCTCTCTTACTGGTAAGAATTGGGATGAAATCGTCGAAGTCCTTGAGAAACGTTATAACAATGCGATTAAACGTTTAAGCCAAACCCATAGCGAAGATGTCTTCCAAGGCGTAATGAATGCATTCGCCCGCACAGTGGAACCTCATACAAGCTATCTTTCCCCACGAAATGCTGAGCGTTTCCAAATGGAAATGAATTTGAGCTTAGAAGGCATTGGTGCAGTGCTTCAAGTCGATGATGACTATACAGTGATCAAGAGTCTGGTTGCAGGCGGCCCGGCAGCATCAAGCGAAAAATTATCACCTGAAGATAGAATTATTGGTGTAGGTCAAGAAGGCAAAGAGATCGTTGATGTCATCGGCTGGCGTCTTGATGATGTTGTCGAACTGATTAAAGGTCCAAAGGGCAGTAAGGTTGTTCTTGAGATTTTACCAAAGAAAGGCGGCACCAACGCGAAAACGTTCGAATTGACAATTGTTCGCGATAAAATTCGTTTAGAAGATAGAGCTGCAACGTCTAAAGTGATTGAGCCAACAGACGGCCCTTATGCAAATCGTAAAGTGGGTGTGATTCAAATACCCGGTTTTTATATGGATTTGTCAAAAGACGTTTCTAAAGAACTTGCCGAATTAAAAGAAGCTAAAGTCGAAGGTATTATTATTGACCTTCGTGGCAATGGCGGCGGTGCATTAACTGAAGCAACGTTGTTAACAGGCTTGTTTATTGAACAGGGTCCAGTGGTTCAAATTCGAGATGCGAACGGTCGAGTATCACAAAATCGCGATAATGATGGACGAGTCACTTATGATGGTCCGTTAACCGTGATGGTTGACAGATACAGTGCATCGGCTTCTGAAATTTTTGCTGCAGCACTTCAAGATTATGACCGTGCACTTATTGTTGGCGAGTCTACCTTTGGTAAAGGTACGGTGCAGCAACATAAGAGCCTTGGTCGTATCTATGATATGTACGAAAAGCCTATCGGGCATGTGCAGTACACGATTGCTAAGTTTTACCGCATCAACGGTGGAAGTACTCAGCTTAAGGGTGTTACACCAGATATTCCATTCCCGAGCGCTTTAGAGCCAGGCGAGTATGGTGAAGCTGAAGAAGAAAATGCATTACCATGGGACAAAGTACCAGTAGCACAATACGGTACACTTGGTGAAATTTATCCGCAGCTTATTCAGAACTTGGACGGTAAGCATAAAGATCGTATTCAATCTGATGTTGAATTTAGTTATATTTTCCAAGATATTGCTGAGTTTAAAGAAAACCATGATGATAAAACGGTTTCTTTAGTTAAGACGGAACGTCTAGCTGAACGAGAAGCAAACGACAAGAAACAACTTGATCGTGCTAACGACCGACTCGTAAGAGAAGGCCAAGAAAAAGTTAAGTCATTGGATGATATTTCTGATGATGTCGAAGTAGCCGATGCTTTCTTAGATGAAACAGCCTTTATCACGCTAGATTTAGCGGATATTGAAAAATTGGCAAAGAATCAAAAAAAGTAAAATCGACTCAATAAAAAAACGCGCTTTATGCGCGTTTTTTTTAATTCAAAATTAATAAATTAGAGGTTTATTCATGTCACAGCCCCAAGCAAAATTCCTCAAAGATTATCAACAACCACAATTTAAGATCAGCCATATCGATTTAGCATTTTCACTTGCAGGAAAAGAAACACAGATCATTGCGACCAGTCAGGTTGTTCGTCACGGACAACATAATGAGGCATTAGTCCTCGTCGGTGATGAGATTGAGCTGCTAAGTGTTACCGTCGATGGGAAAGATACTGCTTTTCAACAGCAGTCGGGTGAGCTGATTGTTGATACCAAGCTTAATGAATTTGAATTAAAAATAACGACTAAGTTAGATCCTGAGGCAAATACCAGTCTGGAAGGCTTATATATGTCGGATGGTGCATACTGTACTCAGTGTGAGGCTGAAGGGTTTAGGCGTATAACGTACTTTTTAGACCGCCCAGATGTATTGGCTATCTATACTGTGCGTATTGAAGCAGATAAACAGGCCTTCCCTTATTTATTGAGTAACGGAAACTTGGTCGATTCAGGTGACACAGAAGATGGTCGGCATTTCGCACTGTGGCATGATCCCTTCCCAAAGCCTGCTTATCTGTTTGCGCTAGTAGCAGGTGACTTTGACCTGTTGGAAGACAGCTTTACTACCTGTAGTAATCGTGAGGTTAAGTTGCAGGTATTTGTTGATAAAGGTAATTTAAATAAAGCTCACCATGCAATGGCATCACTTAAAAAGTCGATGGCTTGGGACGAAAGTCGCTTTAATTTAGAATATGACTTAGATATTTACATGATTGTGGCGGTCGATTTTTTCAATATGGGTGCCATGGAAAATAAAGGACTCAATGTATTTAATACTAAGTTTGTATTGGCGGATAAAGCTTCTGCGACTGATGATGATTACCATGGAATAGAGTCTGTTGTAGGGCATGAGTACTTTCATAACTGGACTGGTAACCGGGTAACTTGCAGAGACTGGTTTCAGTTAAGCTTGAAAGAGGGCTTAACCGTATTTAGAGACCAAGAGTTTAGTTCTGATCTTGGTTCTCGCGCGGTAAACCGTATTCATGCCATTAAAGTAATGAAGAACCAACAGTTTGCAGAAGACTCTGGGCCAATGGCACACGCTATCAGACCCGAGTCAGTGATTGAGATGAATAACTTTTATACGGTTACTGTTTACAATAAAGGTGCTGAAGTTATTAGAATGATGCATACCTTATTAGGCGAACAGGCATTCCAAAAAGGCATGGCCTTATATTTTGAGCGTCATGATGGACAGGCTGTGACTTGTGATGATTTTGTGTCAGCAATGCAAGATGCAAGTCAAGTTGATTTAAGTCAGTTTAAACGCTGGTATAGCCAAGCAGGCACACCGCAAGTTGAAGTCGAAGAGCACTATGATGCTGCAAATAACAGCTACAAGCTAACATTGTCTCAGTCGACCCCTGATACACCTGGCCAAACTGATAAGCAGCCCTTACATATCCCATTTGATGTGGAGATGATCAGTGCTCATGGTGATTCAGTTATTAGCGAAGTTCTGAATTTTACTGATAAACAACAAACCTTTACTTTTAGTGGCATGACTTCAAAGCCTATACCGTCGTTACTGCAAAATTTTTCTGCGCCAGTTAAACTGAGTTTTGATTACTCCATTGAACAACTTGTTCATATTATGCGTTTTGCTACTAGCGAAGTCGCCAAATGGGAAGCATCAGTTTCACTATTTAGTCAATCTGTGTGGCAAAATGTTGAACGATTACAACATAAGCAAGCAATGTTTATCGACCCAAGGATCCTTGATGCTTTTAAAGGGGTCATCCTGGCACAAGATCTTGATAAAGCACTCATGGCTGAGATCCTAACCCTGCCAAGCGCTGGTTCACTGATTGAACAGAAAAGTGCCGTTGACCTAGATAACCTCGCATTAGCAAGAGAGTTTGTTGTGCTTGAGATTGCGTCAGACGGTGAAGATGAGTTATTGGCTAAAGTGCGTGAGTTAAGCAGTATCGATGAGGCTGCAGCTCGTTCATTAAAAAATATCTGCCTAAGCTTACTTTTAAAAATAGAGAAAAGTTACGGCGAAGTGGCTAAGTCACAGTTCGATTCGGCTGATAATATGACTGACAGTTTAGGCGCTCTATCGGCATTAAATTGTGAGTCGTCAGCTATTCGTAATGAATTGATGAGGAAATTTGAACAAGAGTGGATTGATACTCCTTTGGTCATGGATAAATGGTTTGCTTTACATGCGACCTTAAATAGCCATGATTGCATCGAAAAGTTGCAGTCTTTATTTGAGCATCAAGCATTTAGTTTTAATAACCCGAATAGAGTTCGTTCTCTAATCGGCGCTTTTGCAGCTGGCAATACGCTTGAGTTCCATAGAAAAGACGGGCAGGGCTATCAATTTTTGGCCGATGCCATTATTAAGTTAAATAAACTTAACCCGCAAGTCGCAGCTAGGATTATTACGCCGCTGATCCAATTCAAAAAGTTTGATAATCAAAGACAAGCATTGATGAAGAACGAACTGCAGCGAATCTTAGAAATTAAAGCACTTTCGAAAGATCTATATGAGAAAGTCACTAAAGCACTGGTTTAATCTTCGATAAAGTTATGGGGTCTTAGCCTGTTAAGACGATTACTGCAGGTCTAAGCCCCTATGTTAATGAGAATGTCACCGTGGCACCCAATAAAGTATTTAATTTCCCACTCAATATCAGTTATCAAACATTCTTACCTTATTATCGAGGCGAGATAAATAAAGTTGAAGTCATCGACCTTAATGGCCAAACATTATGGATTAACGCTAGACATTTTCGGCCCTTTTTGACTCGTGAGGGTATAAAGGCATATTTTACTATGACTGTAGATAGCCAAGGAAACCTAATTAGCCTTATTAAATGTTAGAGTAATTACTTCAAACGGTCGATTGCTTTAAACATGAATTCTTTATTGGCTATCTAACTTATAAGTTATTGTAATTACATTGTATATAAGCTTAAAAGTAGACGCATACCACTTCATCAATTACTGATTTAAATACAGCAACAAATTCTTGCTTGCTTACCTCCCTTAAGTGACGAAATCTTTTAAAGATTTTCCATGTTTCAACCTTGCTCGCCTCGTAAAAATGCTGTAACAATAGTGTTACCTGTAAGCTAACAGCATGTTGGTTAACAATTCCTATAACAAAAGAATCCAGCAGGTTACGGAGAGAAGCTAAAATGAAAAAGGTTAAAAACGGCTTAAATAAGTCGACGCTTGCTTTGGGGATAGTCGCGGCGCTCGGTTTTGGCATAACAAATCAGGCCAATGCGGTCTCATTTAATTGGGGAGAAGTAGAAGGAACATTCGATTCGACATGGACTGCTGGTGCTAGTTGGCGTGTTGAAGGTCGAGATTGGGATAATCAAATAGGTAAGGTGAATCACCCACAATTTGATTGGTCTGGATATTCAGCATTCGGTAACACTAAATACAGTGCCGCTGAGATTTGGGCGCAACCAGGTTCTTATTCTAGTAATGGCGATTTAGCCGATCTGCTATATACGCAAGGTGATACGACTGCAGAGATTGTTAAAGGACTACATGAGCTTTCTTTAAAGTATAAGAATTTCGGTGTATTTGCTCGTGGTATGTATTTTTACGATCGTAAGGCAAATGATGGAGATTATGGCTATAGCAATCCATTAACAGGCAAAGAGTACGATCCTTGTGAAGATAAAAAAGCTTCAGAAGTACAATGTAAAGATATACGTCTACTAGATGCGTTTGTTTATGCTGACTTTGACTTTAATGATGGTGCAAATCCTCTTTCAATTCGTGTGGGTAATCAGGTTGTCTCTTGGGGAGAAAGCACACTGATTGCACACGGAATTGGTGTCATCAATCCAGTTGATTTAAATATTCTTAATGCACCAGGTGCAGAACTTAAAGAAGCATTTAGACCACAAGGTATGGTTTGGGTTTCTCTTGGGGTGACCGACAATTTATCTGTTGAAGGTTTCTACCAATATGATTGGGAGCCTGTTTGGGTACCAACACCAGGCTCATTCTTATCAACTAATGATTTCGCCGGCTATGGCGGCTATTACCAAAATGCACAGCTAGGTTTTAACGCAAACCCAGATATGGATCTCGACTTCTTGTTGTCTGAATACAATACCCTCGTTGGTATGGTCGGCTCAGGTGCTGTTGATCCCGCAGATTTGGCTAAACTTGCACTGGCTTATCCAACAAAAGCAACGTTAGTTGAAGATCCTGCATCGGCAAGTGATGATGGTCAATGGGGTATAAAGCTCGGTTACTACGCACCAGAATTGGGCGAGACTGAATTCGGTTTGTATTACATGAATTACCACAGTCGTCGTCCACTCATTAGTGGTACTACTGCTAACTTCTCTGAAGAGGCTATTGGCCGCGACTTACAACGTCTAGGCGGCAAAGCACAGTCTGGCGAAGCCATGACGCGCGAAGACTTGTTAGCGTTAGAAACATTCTCTAAGGCGCAGATTGTTTACCCTGAAGATATCCAATTAATGGGTGTGAGCTTTAATACACTGCTTGGTGACACTTCTGTTGCGGGAGAAATTGCTCACCGCCTAGATGAACCATTACAAATTGATGATGTAGAGTTACTATTTGCGGCAATGCCACAGCAGTTAGCGAATGCAGGTTTGCGCCCAGATTTGGACGGTATTTCTCAAGTTGAAAATTACGGCCCAGGCGAATATGCAGAAGGCTTTATCCGCCTAGATACCACTCAAGCACAGACGACATTTACCCATCTATTTGGCCCGACATTGGGCACCGATAATCTTACTATGTTAGCTGAAGTTGGTGGCGTGTGGATCCATGATATGCCAAGCCATGATGAACTTAGATTAAATGGTCCTGGTACTGCGCGCTCAGGTGGTAACCCAGATATGCCGGGGATCATTGAGGCACTTCATAACGGACCTGAAACGAACCCTTTCCCTACTGACTTTGCTTGGGGTTATCGCCTCGTTGCTAAAGCGGACTATAACAACGTGTTGGGTGGGGTAAATATTGCGCCTCGGATCATTTTCTCTCATGACGTTGATGGTATTACGCCAGATCCGATGTTCCTGTTTACCGAAGGCAAAAAATCAGTGGCATTAGGCGTGAACTTTGATTATCAAAGTCGTTGGGGCGCAGATATCTCTTATAACACCTTCTTTGGTGGCGTCGGCACGACAAATTCATTAGCTGACCGAGATTACGTTTCGTTCAACCTTAAGTATTCAATCTAAATCACAAGGACAATAACAATGAATAAACTTGCGATATTGCCTGTAGCAGTGATGTTTGCTTTAAGTGCTCCAAGTGCTTTGGCTAAAGTCTCTGAAGCAGATGCAGCTAAATTAGGCACTGAGTTGACGCCACTTGGCGGAGAAAAAGCGGCAAATGCAGATGGTTCTATTCCTGCATGGGACGGTGGCATCACTAAACCTGTTGCAGGATATAGCCAAGGAATGCATCACCCAGATCCATTCCCAAGCGATAAAATAGAATTTACTATTACTAATGCAAATAAAGATCAGTACAAAGAGTTTCTCTCTGATGGTCAAATTAAGTTGTTTGAGTTGTATCCTGAGACATTCAAGATGAATGTCTATCAGACTCGCCGCTCAGCTTCTGTACCGCAGTTCGTCTATGATGCGACTAAAGAAAATGCAACCCGTGCAGAGTTAATTGATGGTGGCAACGGTATTACGGGAGCCTCAATTGGTATTCCGTTCCCAATGCCTGAAAATGGTTTAGAAGTTATCTGGAACCATGTACTTCGCTTTCGCGGTGTAGATATTAAAACATCTCGTAGTCAGGCTGCACCGACTGCTGGGGGTAGCTATACCTTAGTTGAAACGGCAGAAGAAATTCGTTTCCAATACTCTCGTCCAGAAATGACACTGGATAAGCTGTCCAAAGATAATACGCTGTTTTTCTTTAAACAAGTTGTTACTCAGCCTGCACGTTTAGCGGGTACCGCATTGTTAGTTAAAGAAACCATGGATCAGGAAAAATTGCCTCGCCAAGCCTGGACCTACAATACCGGCCAACGTCGAGTGCGTAAGGCGCCAAATGTTGCTTTTGATACGCCTGGTACCGTGTCAGACGGCCTGAGAACAACAGATGATTTTGACATGTTTAACGGCTCGCCCGTGCGCTACAACTGGGAGTTAGTAGGTAAGCAAGAGCTGTTTATTCCATACAATGACTACAAGTTGCACTCGGATAAGCTTAAATATGACCAAATCATTACGCCTGGACATATTAATCCTGACCACGTGCGATACGAAAAGCACCGTGTGTGGGTCGTAAAAGCAACGCTTAAGGAAGGAATGCGTCATATCTATAAGGCACGTACTTTCTATATCGATGAAGACTCATGGCAGGTATCCGTTGCCGATCTTTACGATAACCGTGATGAGCTATATCGCGTGGCAATAGCCCATGGCTTGAACTATTACGAAGTGCCGACTCAGTGGAGTACATTGGAAGTGTTCCATGATCTTCAGTCACGTCGTTATATTGCTATGGGTCTAGATAATGAAGGCCGTATGTACGACTTCGATGCAAAATTGAGTGAAGCAAACTTTACTCCAGCTGCATTGCGCCGTGCAGGTATTCGTTAATCCACCATAAAAGAGGGGCGCAAGCCCCTCTCTATTTAAAGGAAGTTTGTATGTCGTTTAGCATGCTTCGATTAATCTCAATATTGAGTGTATTAAGCCTTTTTCAGTCTTTTTCGTTACTAGCACAAGAGGCAACATTCGAACAACAAATACAGCCTCTTGCCGCAGACTCACTCGTTTTAGATATTACAAAAAATCAACATACCTTAGTTGCAGTTGGTGAGCGAGGCCATGCCTTTGTTTATCAAGATGCCTGGAAACAGGTTGAGACTCCCACACAAGCTTTATTAACCAAAGCGTTTTTCATCACGCCCAAAAAAGGTTGGGCCGTAGGGCATGACGCCACAATTTTGCATACCGAAGATGCAGGCCAATCTTGGCAGTTGCAAATGCAGTCAGCAGAGATAGAAAAGCCATTGTTAGATATTTTATTCTTTAATGAGCAACAAGGTGTCGCAGTCGGTGCGTACGGTTTGTTTTACCGTACTGAAGATGGTGGAAACAGCTGGAACAGCGAATATCATCAAGAATTACTATTCGAGGAGGATGTCGCCTATTTAGAAGAGCTTAAAGCCGAAGATGAAGCATTGTACTTATCTGAACGTAGTACATTATTGCCGCACTTTAACCGTATTATCCCGGTAACGGACGATATGCTGATTATGGTTGGCGAGCTTGGCTTAGTTGCCACCTCAGTTGATCAAGGTCGCAGCTGGATTAAACAGGATTTTATCTACGAAGGTTCATTGTTTAACGCCGCTATTGTCGATGACACTGCATATGTAATGGGCCTTAGAGGCAATGTTTTTACCTCTGACTTAACTCTTATTGATTGGAGAAAAGTAGCGCTTCCAGTTGATTCCACCATTAATGCAGGTATTAAGTTGGGCGAGGGCACATTACGGGTTATTGGTAATGCAGGAGTCATTATCGATATTTCAGCCTCTGGTGAAAGCCAGCTAGTGGAGCAACGACAGGGTGAAAATCTAGTCGCTATTGCTGAAGACTCAGAAGGAAACTTATGGGTCGCAGGTAATAAAGGTCTCATCAAATTAGAACAAAAAAAATAGGACCTTACTATGTTAGATAAATTAGTTAATGGATTTGAATCTTATCTATTTCGTCATAGAGCTTTTGTCATATTTCTATTTGCTATAGTAACCCTCTTTTTAGGCTTACAAGCAAGTAACCTAAAAATGGATGCGGCATTTGTAAAGAATATCCCGCTTAATCATAGTTATATGCAGACCTACCTTAAGCACCAAAAGCAATTTGGTGGTGCTAATAGCATTATGGTGGCAGTCGAAGATACTAGCGGTGATATCTTTAACGCTAACTTTTTTGATGCGTTAAAGAACGTACATGACCAACTGTTTTTTATTCCCGGCGTAGATAGAGCTCAGGTTAAATCGCTGTTTTCTCCCTCGACTCGGTTTACTGAAGTGGTTGAAGATGGTTTTGCTGGGGGGCCTGTTATTCCTGCAGATTTCTCAACCACAGAGCAGGGCTTAAAAATTGTTCGTGGAAATATTGAAAAGGCAGGCATTGTTGGTCGTTTAATTGCTGAAGATTATTCAGCGGCTATGGTTAGCGCCCAATTAATGGATTTTGACCCACAGACGGGTGAGGCGCTTGATACCTTAGCATTTGCCGCGCAACTTGAAAAAGAGTTACGTGAGCAGTATGAAACTGATGACATAAAAATTCATATTATCGGTTTTGCAAAGATGGCTGGTGACGTGGCTGATGGCGCAAAAGGTGTGCTGCTGTTTTTCTTAATAGCCATCCTAGTGACGGCAGTCATGGTGTACTTCTTTTCAAAATCGGTTGCACTGACTATTTTACCGCTTGTTTGTAGTTTAATCGCGGTTATTTGGCAATTAGGCTTATTAACCGTTGTTGGTTTTGGTTTAGATCCAATGTCGATACTCATACCATTCTTGGTATTTGCGATTGGTGTCAGCCACAGTGTGCAGATGATCAATGCGGTGAGGAGGCGGGTAACAGACGGGCAAACGACGAAAGCTGCGGCGGCATTAGCCTTTAGAAGCTTGTTGATCCCAGGTGGTGTCGCATTGCTATCAGACACCATTGGTTTTATGACACTACTGGCCATTGATATTGGAATTATCAGAGAGTTGGCTATTTCTGCATCGCTTGGTGTCGCTGTCATTATTTTAACCAACTTAATGTTATTGCCGCTGCTTATTTCATTTACTACGGTAACGCCAAACAAAGATGCGCAAAATGCACAGCCGAGTAAAATCTGGATAACACTATCAAATTTTGCCACGCCAAAATATGCGGTTTGGGTGCTTATCATTACAGGGATCCTTTACGGAGTGGGCCTACAGCAGGCCAACAAGATGAAGATTGGTGATCTGCAAGGTGGCGCGCCAGCTTTGCATTTAGACTCTCGATATAATCAAGATACGTTTTTTATTACTGATAAGTTTTCAATTACTACCGATGTCATGACCATTATTGTGGAAGCATTCCCTGAGGCGTGTACTTATCACTCGGTATTGACGCAAATTGATGACTTTGAATGGCAAGTGAGTAATACCCCAGGCGTTGAGGCGACAGCGAGCCTGGCATCTGTCGCTAAGCGTGTTAATGCTGGTTTTAACGAAGGTAACCCTAAATGGAGTGTATTGCCGCGTACAACTGCGAGTTTGGTACAAGCCGTTGGACGGGTTCCTACAACTTCAGGTTTACTTAATAGCGACTGCTCGGTAATGCCTGTGTATCTGTTTCTTAAAGATCATAAAGCTGAAACCATAGAAGTTGTTATTGATAAAGTTAATCAGCTTAAAAAGCAGATGGATAACGAAAAGATCCAATTTAAGTTAGCATCTGGTCCTGTTGGTGTGATGGCTGCAACTAATGAAGCGGTAGCTGAAGCGCAATTGCCTATGATGTTATATGTCTATGGCGCGGTCTTTATTCTTTGCCTAATTAGCTTCCGTTCATTACGTGCCACGATAGCAGTGATTTTACCGCTATATGTAGTGTCTACATTAGCTCAGGCATTGATGACTCAGCTCGATATTGGCCTTGCGGTAAGTACTTTGCCTGTTATTGCACTCGGTGTTGGTATCGGGGTCGATTACGGGATCTATATTTTATCGACGATGGCGGTTCGTTTAAGAGACGGCATGCCAGTTCAGCAAGCATATTATGAAGCATTAGTTGAACGCGGGAGTGCGGTTATTTTCACAGGCCTGACTTTGGCAATAGGTGTGAGTACTTGGTTCTTCTCGGCGCTTAAGTTCCAAATGGACATGGGAATATTGCTAACATTTATGTTTTTGGTAAATATGTTGGGGGCAATAATTATCCTACCGGCCATCGCCGCGATGTTTTGGCGGCAGCCCAAGTAGAATCGACTAAAGAGGAGCATTAGCTCCTCTTTTTTTATGCATAAAAAAACGTTATATACGATTGTTATGTCATCAGTGTGAATAAAATCGGTACAAGGTTAATATTGATGAGGATGTACCACTAAAATAGTTCTCGAAATATAGGGGATTTAGTAATAAACTTCGCGCTATGACCTAGGTCACAGAAATAGCTCAGGTCCGTTTGATAAGCATCCATAAAAATTAAAAAGCGCTGCCATAGCCCCCTAAGGAAATAGCAACATGGCCTTGAAAGATGCAATGCCTTCAGTACTGCTCGAAAATGTAGTCAACCTAATTCACGCTAAAGTACCCAATTCACAAGCAAAACAAGTAGAACAGTTCGCTACTTGCCTCTATGCGCACATGTCAAAAGATGACCTCAACGCGCGTAATGACAGTGACCTATATGGTGCTGTTTTGAGTCAATGGAATGCACTAAATAAGACCGCCGTCGGGGAAGGTCATATTAGAGTATTTAACCCTAGCCAGTCTAAGCATGGTTGGCAGTCAAGCCATTCAATTATTGAGATCATTCAACCCGACATGCCATTTCTTGTTGATTCTGTTGGCATGGCAATTAATCGTCTCGGTATTACGGCACATATGATGTTGCATACACCGATGGCAATTGAGCGAAAAGACGGCTCAGTGACGCATGTAAGCTATAGCTCAGATGATCAAAGTAATGTTGATAAAGTCGCTGTATTTCTAATTGAAATCGATAGACAAAGTAGCGACGCTGACATTAAAGCACTCACTAAAGAGATTGAATCGGTAATTGGTGACGTAGGCGCCGCGGTCAATGACTGGCAAGCTATGTCTACTAAGCTTTGCGATACAATTGCTGAGCTCGACGAGCGTCCGTACCCTGGCACTAAAGAAGAGCTTAACGAAGCGAAGAACTTTTTATCTTACCTAAATGATCACCACCTCACCTTACTTGGTTATCGTCGCTATGATCTGCATAAAGTTGAGGGTGATTTAGAGTTAGTCGCTGATAAGTCGACCAGTTTAGGTTTAATGACTAAATCAGCCAAAGCTAAAACAGAAACAGGCTTACTGCTGTCTAATTTCTCTGAAAGTGCCCGTAAAGAAGCACTTGATAAGAGTTTATTAGTATTAACCAAGAGTAGCGAGAAAAGCCGAGTTCACCGTCCTGCTTATGTTGATTATATCGGTGTAAAGCGTTTTGATGAGCAAGGTAATGTGATTGGTGAAGACAGATTTATAGGTCTTTACGCATCTAACCTTTATAACCGCAGTCCTCGTGAAATTCCGCTTTTAGCTCAAAAAGTTCAACGTGTACTCGACAACTCCGGTCTTACCCCACGTTCGCATGACTATAAAGCACTGATGCATATCCTTGAGACCTTGCCACGTGATGAGCTTATTCAAGCAAGTGTTGAACAGTTAGCCTCAATTGCTCATGGTGTTTTAGAGATGCAAGATCGCGACAAACTTAAATTGTTTGTCCGTAAGGATGGCTTCGGCCGGTTCTTCTCTTGTCTCGTTTATGTCTCAAAAGATAGATATAACACTAAATTACGTGAAGATACTCAACGCATCCTTGCTCAACACTTTAATAGTTCAGAGGACGTTGAATTTACAACTTATTTCTCAGAGTCTACTTTGGCAAGAACCCATTACATCATCAAAGTTGACAACAATAATATGGACGTCGATGTGGCAGCGATAGAGAATAATTTGACTGAAGCAGCTCGCTCTTGGGAAGATAAACTTGCAAGCGCTGTATACAGCGCTCAAGGTGAAGAGTTAGGTAATAGCCTAATTAAGCGTTATGTAGACGCGTTCCCACGTAGTTATAAAGAAGATGTGTTACCAAGTTCATCAGTTGTTGATATTCAGCACTTAGAAGAACTTGATGATGACCATAAGTTGGGAATGCTGTTTTATCAGCCGCAAGAGACTGCTCTCAATAACAGCAAAGTTCGCTTAAAACTTTTCCATAAAGATGAGCCTATCCATCTTTCTGATGTGTTGCCTATGTTAGAAAACTTCGGCTTACGGGTTATCAATGAGAGACCGTACGAAGTTAAAACAGCTGATGGAGCGACTTACTGGATCTTAGATTTCTTGATGACAACCCAAAATGTTGCCTCAGATGATTTAGCAGACAGTCAAGAACGCTTCCAAACTGCCTTGTCTCAAGTATGGAAGAAAGAGCTTGAAGACGATGGCTTTAACCGCTTAGTACTGTCTACCGGTTTAACTGGCCGTGAAGTTTCTGTGCTGCGTGCATATGCTAAATATATGCGTCAAATCGACTCTACATTTAGCCAAGCTTACATTGAAGAAACATTCTCAAGCTATCCGCAAATTGCTGATCTGCTAGTTAAAATGTACATACGAAAGTTTAATCCTAAGCTGAAAACACGGACACTAAACAAGTTTATAGAGCAGATAGACATTCGTCTTGACGATGTATCTAGCCTAGATGATGACCGTATCATTCGCCGTTATCTCGATTTAATTAATGCGACCAGTCGTACTAACTTCTATCAGTTAGCTGAAACGGGTTTACCTAAAGCATACATTTCATTCAAGTTTGAGCCAGCATTGATCCCTGAGATGCCTAAGCCTCTGCCTAAGTATGAAATCTTTGTCTATTCACCACGCGTTGAAGGTGTGCACCTTCGTGGCGGTAAAGTGGCTCGTGGTGGTCTACGTTGGTCTGATAGACGTGAAGATTTCCGTACCGAAGTACTGGGTCTGGTTAAAGCGCAGCAGGTAAAAAATACGGTTATTGTTCCTGTTGGTGCAAAAGGTGGTTTTGTTTGTAAACAATTGCCAACGGATGGCGGTCGTGAAGCTTTCTTCGCAGAAGGACAAGAGTGCTATCGTCTATTTATTCGTGGCTTACTTGATATCAGCGATAACATCATCAATGGTGAAGTGGTTGCCCCCGAAAATGTGGTTAGACACGATGAAGACGATCCGTATTTAGTTGTTGCGGCCGATAAGGGCACGGCAACCTTCTCTGATATCGCCAATGAAATCGCTATCGAATATAACTTCTGGTTAGGTGATGCATTTGCCTCCGGTGGCAGTAACGGCTACGACCATAAGAAAATGGGTATTACCGCACGTGGTGCGTGGGAATCGGTTAAACGCCATTTCCGCGAGATGGGGGTTAATTGTCAGACGACTGATTTCACCTGTTTAGCAGTAGGCGATATGGCGGGTGATGTATTTGGTAATGGCATGTTGTTATCTAAGCACACTCGTTTAGTTGCTGCCTTTAACCACATGCATATCTTTATCGATCCGAATCCTGATGCTGCGACTAGCTATGTTGAACGTGAGCGTTTATTTGCGCTACCTCGTTCAAGTTGGGAAGATTACAACCAAGCGCTTATCTCTAAAGGTGGCGGCATATTCTTGCGTTCTGCTAAGTCAATTCCGTTGTCTGCAGAAATGAAGAAAATGCTGGGTAGTCAAAAAGCGTCAATGGCGCCACTTGAGTTACTCAAAGAGCTACTTAAGATGCAAGTTGATCTTATTTGGAATGGCGGTATTGGCACATACGTTAAGGCGACAAGTGAATCGCATGTTGAAGTTGGCGATCGAGCTAACGACGCAATTCGTGTTAACGGCAATGAAGTTCAAGCTAAAATTATTGGTGAAGGTGGAAACTTAGGGTGTACCCAATTAGGCCGTATTGAATACTGCGCTAATGGTGGCCGTATGAACACTGATTTTGTTGATAACGTAGGTGGTGTCGATTGCTCTGATAATGAAGTTAACATTAAGATTTTGCTTAACGCTTTAGTCGCTGACGGTGAGATGACGCTTAAACAGCGAAATCGCTTGCTAGAAGAGATGACTGATGAAGTTAGCCGCATCGTACTGCAAGACTGTAAAGATCAAACTCGTACGATTTCGGTCACACAAGTAAGAGGTGCGGAGCAACTAAAAGAGCAAGTTCGCTTCATTCACTATCTTGAGAAAGAAGGTAAGTTGGATAGGGCTCTTGAGTTCTTGCCAAATGAAGATGAGCTTGCCGATCGCCTAGTAAATGGTAAGTCTCTTACTCGTCCAGAGTTATCTGTACTTGTTGCTTACGCTAAGATGGTCCTAAAAGAGCAGTTGCTAACATCAGAAATTACTGAAGATAGCTTCTTAAGTCAGCTTTTAGTTGAGTACTTCCCTAAGCAACTGCAAGAGAAGTATATCGACAACATGGCTGCGCATCCGTTACGCGGTGAAATTATCGCCACGTCTTTAGCCAATGAATTGGTTAATGATATGGGACTTAATTTCGTTCAACGTATGCAAGATGAGACAGGTGCCTCAGTAGCAGAAGCTGCCATTTGTTATACTATGGCTCGCGAAGTATTTGGTTTAGCTGATTTAACTAAATCTATTACTGATTTAAATGGTGTTATTCCAGCCGTTGTACAGTGTGAAATGCTGCATCAGTTGCGCCGTAATATCCGTCGTGCGAGTCGTTGGTTCTTGCGTCATCGTAATCGTAGCTTGAATATTGAACAAACAATTGAGTTCTTTAAACCTGTATTTGATGAATTAAAAGCAAGTGTTCACCAATATATGGTTAATGAAGAGGTTGAGGGTATTCGAGCTGAATCGAACGCATTGATCAAAGAAGGTGTACCTGAAGATGTCGCTATGGTAGTGGCTAATGTCAGCACCTTGTTCTCTGCATTGGATATTGCACAAATCTGTGCTCTAGAAAACAAGCCCGTACCATTAGTTGCTGAAACGTACTTTAAGCTTGGTGCTAGTGTTGATTTACACTGGTTCCTTGAGCAAATTAGTGCGCAGCCTGTGACTAACCATTGGCAAGCATTAGCAAGAGCGGCCTTTAGAGAAGAGCTTGATTGGCAGCAGCGTTCATTAAGTTCAGTCGTTTTAAGAACTTGTACTGAAACATGTGATGCGAATAAGATCATTTCAGAATGGATTGAGTCAAATCAAAGCCTATTGGAGCGTTGGTTCCATATGCTTGCTGACTTCAAGACTTCGCAAAGCCATGAGTTTGCAAAGTTCTCTGTAGCCCTACGTGAACTTAATCTTTTGATCCTTCACTGTGAAGGTCAAAAGTAATCTGATTTAAATCAGAAGCCCTGGCAAATGCCGGGGCTTTTTTCGGTCTAGGAGAAAACATGTTTTATAAAATCGCACAAAAGTTCATGTTTCAGATGGATCCAGAACTGGCGCATAATTTCGCTATTGGCAGTTTAAAATCTACTGGTAATACGCCTTTAAATTGCTTTTATGCGCAAAATATCAAGCCAGCGCCTGTCACTATGATGGGACTGACATTTCCAAATCCAGTAGGTCTTGCCGCTGGCATGGATAAAGACGGTGAATGTATTGATGCATTTCATGCTATGGGTTTTGGCCATATTGAAGTCGGCACAGTAACACCGCGTCCACAGCCAGGTAATGATAAGCCACGCTGCTTTAGACTAAAGCCTGCTAAAGCGATTATTAATCGCATGGGTTTTAATAACAAAGGGGTAGATAACCTAGTTGAAAACCTCAAAGCAGTTAAGTCTAATGCGATGGTCGGCGTCAATATTGGCAAGAACAAAGATACACCTGTAGAGCTGGGTAAAGAGGATTACTTAATCTGTATGGATAAGGTGTATGCTTATTCAGCTTATATTGCAGTAAATATCTCTTCGCCAAATACGCCTGGTTTGCGATCGCTTCAATATGGCGATCTATTAGATGATCTGCTTGGCTCTCTAAAGGCAAAACAAAAAGAACTCGCTGAAAAACATGGTAAGTACGTACCCATTGCTTTAAAAATTGCACCAGACTTGTCAATTGAAGAGATTGAAAAAATCGCTGAAGCACTTATAAAGAGTGAATTTGACGCTGCTATTGCTACCAATACGACGCTAACTCGTGACGGTGTTAGCGGTTTGTTGAATGCTAATGAAGCTGGTGGGTTAAGTGGTAAGCCATTGAATTCATTGTCAACAATGGTTATTAAGCAATTGGCTGACTGTTTGAAAGGTAAACTTCCGATTATTGGCGTCGGTGGTATTAATGCGGCTGAAGATGCATTAGATAAATTAGATGCTGGTGCTGAAATGGTCCAGATTTATTCAGGATTTATTTATCAAGGACCAAAACTAATTAAAGATATTGTAGAAGCATATCGAATTAAGTAATCTGACTTCGATCTAATATTATTTATTAGATCATAAAACGATCATTAAGATCCGTAAAGGATCTCAGTGATCGTTTTTACTCCACTATTAATTATTATCTCGAATTAAATTTATTTTGATATTGGTGAAATAATCATCTATTATTCAATTGTATCTAAATAAAGGTAAACGTTATGTTATTAATGCCAAAAAGGGATTGGCAGTGGGGATATAATGAAGCGTACGGAGTATTAAGCGTTTCGTTAGGGGATGATATGGAATTTTTATCGCCTTATAAATTAAAATCCTTAATACCTGATGCCAAAGAAACAATGGAGTTTAGCGTAGAGCACGCTAAGTTCTATATTGACTTGGTCGACCGTTTATCAAAGTCAATGTCGTTAAATGATGCACTATTAGTGCAAATTGCATTGAATGCTACCGCTGCTCATTTCTTACTGAAACCTCAGATGCCTAAATCTTGGTTTTTTAATGTCTCACATCAATGTGCTTATAGTGAAGTGGGTAAACTCTTTCAGTTAACCACGAGTCAGCATACTGTCATTGCTATGGTTATCGAGTCTGGTTTGCAAGCCTCATTGGTGATGATTATGTCGACAGAATGTCGATTAACCGACTCTAAAAAGCTTGATCAATTTGACACGATAAAAGTGATGCATGACAGGCTTTCACCTATGTCAACTCAAAGACAAGTTAACGCAGCTTAGAACGATTCATAGCATTATTTACTCTTGAACTTAAGCTGTTTTTTGGCAGGATTTTCTCTACAGCCTTTAATAATTAGCCAAGATAACTAGCTTGTCTGATAACTAGTTTGCTTTGAAAATTAGCTTGGATAGTTTTGGGGAATTTTTATGCCGAGGAGACTTTCACGGTGCCTTGCTTATGAAAAGTCGAATCCAGTTGACTGTTAATCCATTAGATAGATTATTGGCCATCCAATAACAAAAATTGTTTGCCCGTTCCCTTAATGATTATGAGCCAACATAACTGACGATAATATTAATGAGGCGCTTGCAGCATAATTAAACGCCTCATTATTACTGCTTAATTACTTGAACAACTCGTTTCAATAACTGAGTTAATCAAGATTTCTGATAAAGGTACGTCATTGGCTCCAGTTTTTACAATGCTTATTTGATCGACCACATCCATTCCTTCAATGACTTTCCCAAATACCGCATATCCATAATTTGAGGCAGAGGCATCAAGTTGTGGATTATCGAGTACGTTAACGAAGAACTGAGTCGTGGCAGAGTCCGGTGCGTTTGTGCGCGCCATTGCAATCGTGCCGCGTACATTGCTAATGCCAACATGAGCTTCATTAACAATTGCTTCTTTTCCCGGTTTGGCGACTAAGCCAGTGTTAAAGCCACCACCTTGGATCACAAAGTTGTTTATGCTGCGGTGAAATAGTGTTCCTGGGTAGTAATCACTATCGACGTAATCTTTAAAATTATTCCCTGTAATAGGCATATTGGTTAAATCGATGGCAAATGTCATCTCTCCCATCGTTGTAGACATGATATAGCAGGCATCGGCTTGTAGCTCAGGCACTTGTACTGGAGGCGGAGTTGTTTCATTACTATCGCTTCCGCCACAAGCGGTTAATCCAAGACAAAGTAGTAGAGGAAGTGTTGTTTTCATAAAAGTACTCACTTTTAAAACTCGCACCACGCATGTAGTGAAAGTGTGTTTGTTGTTGTTTTTGTGTGTTAATTGTGGTGCTGGTGTGATTTTATCTATTTCAGTCTATAGATCAATCAAATGCCGGTAATGGTTACAAAGTGTCGCATCTTGGTGTTAATAGAGGTAAGGCTTATGCGGCCAATGAGCTGGCGGCGTATGTTTTAACAATATACCCTTGCGGGTTCGGCGATCATGTATCTCTGGATATTTCTGGAGAGTGTCAAAACGGCTGGCCTTCTTTTTAGCTGTGTTCTAGTGGTGGCGGCTGGCAACGTTAGGCCTTGCAGTCAGTTATATTAAGCCAAGCTCAGCGCTGCTTATAAGTGTGCATTGCACGGCAGCTGGATATTTTGCAAGTATCTGCATAAAACTTGGAACTTTATGAGGTGCTGCGAGATACATGATATGGCAAGTCTTTGATACCTGAGCAATACCTCAACTTCTAGAAGCCAAACTTTCA
This sequence comes from Shewanella sp. 125m-1, assembly GCF_052977065.1. Classification (NCBI taxonomy): domain Bacteria; kingdom Pseudomonadati; phylum Pseudomonadota; class Gammaproteobacteria; order Alteromonadales; family Shewanellaceae; genus Shewanella; species Shewanella sp. 125m-1. The sequence goes on along the minus strand of NZ_JBRILT010000021.1, from coordinate 33,570 downwards.
GTTTTTTTGCCGGTGATTTGAAAGAAACGAATCAAGGCATATGTTGCCTCAATCAGTTGCTTAAGGGATTAAATTTCGCTTTAGCCAATAACTTTTATCATTTAGTAGTACTAACAGGTATAATGTCGAACTAATTTTTACTGTGTGTCGACTTAATCAATGTTAAATTTTTTTGCTGCAGCTCCTCGGGGCTATGAATATGCGTTATCACTTGAACTCGCTGAGCTTGGCGCTTCTAATATTAAAGAAAGTGTAGCGGGCGTTTATTTTTCTGCTTCGCTAGAGCTGGGATATCGTATTACGCTATGGTCACGCTTGGCGAGCAGAATCATTTTTGTCATTTATAAAGGTCCATGCGAGTCACCTGAGCAGCTATATAACGCCGCTTACGGTATCGATTGGCAGATGCAGTTTTCAAATCGCAGTACTTTTAGTATCGACTTCCATGGCTTGGGTGGTTTTATTAAGAACACTCAGTTTGGTGCGTTAAAAATTAAAGATGCGATTGTAGATCGTTTTCGCGATGATGATTTTTCTCGTCCAAACGTTGAAAGAGTTGATGCCGACTTTAGAATTGATGCCCACTTTAGACGTGGCGAGATCACTATTGGTATTAATTTCTCAGGTCCTGCACTACACAAGCGTGGATACCGTTCTACTACAGGTGAAGCACCACTAAAAGAGAACCTTGCAGCCAATATGCTGGTCCGAAGTGGTTGGCAGGCGGCACAAGTAGATTTGCTCGATCCTTTCTGTGGTAGTGGTACCATTTTAATCGAAGCGGCGATGATGGCTTGTGATATTGCACCTGGTATTCACCGTGAGCGTTTTGGTTTTGACCATTGGTTACCTCACAACAAAAAGGTATGGGAAGAGTTATTAAACGAAGCAAGTGCTCGCGCATCCATCGGTAAAACCCGTTGCGAAATTAAGTTCTACGGCTCAGACATCGATTCTAGACTCGTTGCGCTTGCGAAGCGCAATGCTGAAAATGCAGGCGTGCTTGATTTAATCGACTTCAGCGTGGCAAACGCATTAGATATTAAGGTTCCAGCTGAATCTGGTTTCCTAATATCTAACCCACCGTATGGTGAACGTTTAGGTAATGTAACCTCATTGCTTCAGCTTTATTATCAACTGGGTGATAAGTTCAAGGCCGACTTCGGTGGCTGGAGTATCGCTATTTTAAATAGTGATGTAGAGCTTTTATCTGCACTTAAATTGAAAGCAGATAAGCAGATGAAGATGAATAACGGCGCTTTAGAGTGTGCGTTTAACCTTTATACTGTTCATGCTGAAAATACTCGTCGAGTCGATCCTACCAATATCAAGATTGAAGGTGATGTGAGTGACATCGCAGTGCCTTTTGCTAACCGTATTAAAAAGAACTTTAAGCAGTTAGAGAAGTGGGCTAAGAAAGAGGGTATTGATAGCTACCGTTTATATGATGCTGATCTGCCGGAATATAATGTTGCGGTTGATAAATACCTTGATTACGTCGTTATTCAAGAGTACTCAGCACCTTCTGAAATTCCAGAAGCCGTGACTAAGCGTCGATTAACCGACGTATTGATCTCTTTACCTAGTGCGATAGGTATTGACCCTAATCACATCATTTTGAAAACCCGTGAGCGCAAGAAGGGTACTAATCAATATGAGAAATTAGCCGCGAGTAAGCTTGAGCTCATCACGACAGAATATGGTGCTAAATTCAAACTAAACCTGAGAGAATATTTAGATACAGGCTTATTTTTAGATCATCGATTAACGCGTAAGTTAGTGGGTGAAAAATCAAAAGGTCGCAGTGTATGTAACCTGTTCTCATACACCGGCTCAGCATCGGTACACGCAGCTTTAGGCGGTGCGGCTTCTGTCACAACTGTTGACATGTCTAACACTTATATTGATTGGGCAAAAGAAAACTTCGCATTAAATGGCTTAAATAGCGATAAATATCAGTTTGTTCAGGCGAACTGCCTACAGTGGATGAAGCGCACACACGACAGGTTTGATCTGATTTTTATCGATCCACCGACCTTCTCAAACTCAAAGCGTATGGAAGACTCATTTGACGTGCTACGTGATCACGTGGATATGTTAGCGAATGTGTTTAAGTTGCTAAATCCGGGTGGAGAAATCATTTTCTCAAACAACAAGCGTAAATTTAAGATGGAAGTTGAGCAACTTGAAGCCTTTGGTATGTCAGTTAAGAATATTGATAGCCAAACTCTGCCAATGGATTTCAAGAGAAACCCGCATATCCATAATACTTGGCTAATTACTCATGCCAAGTAATGTTTCAGTAGTCTTGTTTCACACAGATGCTTGCCATCTGTGTGAGCTGGCAGCTGAGCTGCTTGAGCAAACCGATGTTGCTTATAGCATGATTGATATTTGTGATGATCAAAATCTAGCAGAGCAGTACGGCATTCGTATTCCTGTTGTCAAAATAGTCGACACCCAAAATGAACTAAATTGGCCGTTTGATCTCGCAGCATTAAAAAAATTTTTAGGAGCGTAAGTTGAGTCTAGTACGTATTAATAACGGCTCTTTAGCCTACGGTTACACCCCATTATTGCAAAAAGCTGATTTTACCATTGAACCCGGTGAACGTGTTTGTATCGTAGGCCGTAATGGCGCAGGCAAGTCTAGTTTGATGAAAGTATTGAGCGGTGATGTGCTGCTTGATGAAGGTGAGTTTAACATTGCCACTGACGTTAAGGTGAGCCGTTTACAGCAAGATCCCCCTAAAGCTGAGCAGGGCTCTGTATATTCATATATTGCTGCTGGCTTGCAAGAGGTTGGAGAAAAGTTAGAACGATATCATCAACTTTCTCATGATGTCGGCACTGCGTCTCCAGATGAAATGGATCGAATGCTAAAGCAGATGGAACGTTTGCAAGATGATATCGATCATCTTAATGGCTGGCAGCTTGATAACCGCATTAATCAAAACTGTGAGCTATTAGGATTAGACCCCGACGCGGCACTATCTGAATTATCAGGTGGTTGGCAACGTAAAGTGGCACTAGCGCGTTCTTTAGTCAGCGATCCAGATCTATTGCTTCTTGATGAGCCGACCAACCATTTAGATATCGATACAATTGAGTGGTTAGAGCAGTTTCTACTGAGCTACCGTGGCGCGATAGTATTTGTCAGTCACGACCGTGGCTTTATTCAACGTATGGCGACTCGAATTGTTGATTTAGATCGCGGCGTAGTCACCTCTTGGCCCGGCAATTATCAAGCTTACTTAGATGGTAAAGCGGAATGGCTACGTGTTGAAGCTGAGCAAAATGCCCACTTCGATAAAAAGCTAGCTGAAGAAGAAGTGTGGATCCGTCAAGGCGTTAAAGCGCGTCGTACTCGTAACGAAGGCCGTGTTCGAGCACTTAAAGATCTGCGTGTAGAACGTATGGCTCGTCTTAATCGCCAAGGCGGTGCTAAAATGGCCGTTGCTGATACAGACCGCTCAGGAAAGCTCGTTTTTGATATTGAAAATCTTGAATACAATTTACCAGAGAAGAATCTGGTTAAGAATTTCAGTACAACAGTGATGCGTGGTGACCGTATAGCGCTAATTGGCCCTAACGGTTGTGGTAAATCGACGTTAGTTAAGTTGCTTATTGGTCAGTTAGAAGCACAATCGGGTAGTGTTAAAGTCGGTACTAAGCTCGAAATCGCTTATTTTGACCAATACCGTGAAGCATTAGATCCTGAAAAAACGGTTGAAGACAACGTTGGCGAAGGTAAGAAAACGGTAACGATTAATGGCCAAGACCGTCATATTTTAAGTTACTTACAAGACTTTTTGTTCTCGCCTATGCGCGCTAGAACACCGGTTAAAGCCTTGTCTGGTGGCGAGAAAAATCGTTTGTTGTTAGCACGTCTATTACTAAGACCTGCAAACCTTATTATTCTCGATGAACCAACCAACGATCTTGATATCGAGACACTGGAATTGCTAGAGTCTCTGCTTGCGGATTATAAAGGTACCTTGTTGTTGGTCAGCCACGACCGTGCCTTTATCGATAATACCGTAACCAGTAGTTGGTGGTTTACCGGCAATGGCGGCTGGAGTGAGTACGTTGGTGGTTACGAAGATGCAGTTTCTCAAGGTGCAAGATTTTACTCTGAGGAACCTCAAGGCATAAATGCTGTCAAAGCTCCTGTTGTTGAAGTAAAGCCAGTAGTACAGCCTGTTGCTAAGAAAGTAGAAAAGAAACTTTCTTATCAATTACAACGCGAATTAGAGTCTCTACCTGCTTTGATGGAGCAGTTAGAGCAAGAACTTGAAAATTTACAAGCCATTGTCAGTTCACCTGAGTTTTACGCTCAGGAGCAAAAAATAGTGAATGAAAACTTGAAAGCATTGTCCGATAAGGAAAGTCAGCTTGAAAGTTGCTTTGAGCGATGGGAAGAGCTCGAATCATTGAAGTAATACTAATTAATTAGACTGATGGTGTGTTGATGACAAAATGGGCTTATATACAATGTGGTTCGAATTACTAGCTTGCTAGTTATGAATTTACGATGTAACAAAGCCCATTTTAACGATTAAAAGCGGCCAGATGATTAATATGATTGGTATAAGCTAAAAATAAGAAATAGGAAGCGAGTTAATGAAGTTTAAGTTGGATAAAACCCTATCGTTAGTAGCTGTTGGTGTATTAAGCGTACTTCAAGGTGTTCAAGCTGCACCTGTTTATGAAATTATTAATATCGATCTAGACACTTATAACCTAAACGGCACTATTGATAACACGCGTAACGGTTATGGGATGGCCGTTAATATTAAGAATGAAGCCGTCGGTGCCGCTAAAGGTAAAAAGAAACTAACGGTTTCTGAAGATGATGATGGTGTTATTGATATCGAAGACGGTGTTGCCGATTCTGAAACCATTACCTATTCAGTTAACCTTCCAATTATCGCAAATAATTTTACTTTCACTTCAAATGGTAACGCTTGGATCCCAACATTTGAAAGTGTTAACGGCACCACGCCGCCAGCTCTTCCTGAAGATGATGCGACAGTCAACTCGATTGATACTTTCTTCTACGATATCAATGATAGTGGCCTTCAAGTGGGCGCTATGACGTCAAAGCAGCAAACACTGCCTTATGATGGAAGTAATGAAGAACAAGAGTTTTGGTATTACCGTGATTATGAGCAGCGTGGCTTTGTAAAACAAGGAGCCGATGCCGAAATTGCGTTAATTCCAGCTTATTCCGAGTATGTCTATAAAGCGGGTGAGGCCGAAGAACAAACGATTATCGTTGGTGGTTTCTCAAGTGCTGCAGCCGTTAACGATAGCGGTTTAGTCGCCGGTTACGCCAGTACAGACATTAGTGATAATAGCGCAAATATCATCAATTCTTGTGTTGATAATAATAGCGATACCGCGCCGCAGAATATTTGTATTCAATCAGCACAATTTCCAAATCAATATGGTTATAGTGATATTCAATATCAGATCCGTGGCTATGTTTGGCAATATGAAGCTGGTAACAATACACCGACAGCGACCATGCTACCATTAGGTCTTGAAGTGACTAATGACAGTGTTTATAGCGCACAGGGTCTTGGTGTAAATATTGAGGGCGTTGTTGCAGGTCGCTCTTATGTATACCGTCAAAATGATAAAGACAGATTATATTATGACGCAGCCTACTGGACTAAAGATGCTAATGGTGAGTACAAGTACAACTGGGTCAATGTCGATGAGGCTCGAGATGTGTATTCCTCTATCGCTTATGACATCAATGATGCCGGGATCTTAGTTGGTAGCTATAACAAATATATCGATGGCTACCGTAGAGATAAATTCTTCTACTTTGACACCAACACCCCAGAAACTGCACTGGTGACACCAAACGACTTTTATAACAATATCTCTGATTTAAGTAGCCGTGGCCGTGATATAAACAATAAGGGCCAGGTTGTTGGTTATATTGACACCACTCATGACAAGGAAAAGCCGCGTCCAAAGGCTGGTTTCCTGTATCAACTGCCAAATAGAGAGTTTCCTGATGGCGAGTTTAACAACGTCAATAATCTACTGACCTGTGAGTCGAAAGGTTATGAGAAGAACGCTGAAGGAAACTGGCAACGTCACCTGGTTGAAGTACAAGATGGTTCAGGCAAGACACTAACCTATAAGAGCGAAATCCTTGTTGTTGAAGGCAATAGCATCAATGAAGACGGTACGATTGTTGGTACCGCGTTTATCCGTAAACCATCGTATAAGTTTGATGCTTTAGGCAACATAGTGATTGGTGATAATGGCTTACCATTCTTTGAATTAAACGGCTATGGCGATCCTGTGACCTCTTTCTTACCACGTATGGTGGTATTACAGCCTGCAGTCTCAGGCGCAGAAGCGTGTACTGTTATTGATGATGATGGTAGCAATGACAACTATGAGCGTAAAGGCGCAGCTAGCTTTGCGTGGGTCTTGATGTTGCCTCTATTGTGGTTTAGACGTCGATTCAATTGATATTGTTTAAGTAATCAATAATCGAGGCTACGGCCTCGATTTTTTTTGCAATAAATTTGTAAGATATCTCAGTAGCTTAAATAATAACCGTATACAAGGCCGTTTTTTAGGATTGATCTCAACTTAAAAAAGCTTTATCAATGTAGGTGAAGCGTTAGCTTCTTTTGTTATCGAAGAGAGGGTGCTTGCATGAAAAGACAGAAAAGAGATCGATTAGATAGAGCTTTTTCAAAAGGCTTTCAAGCAGGAGTTGGAGGCCGGTCGAAAGAGATATGTCCCTATTCGACGCTTGATTCTAAATCACAATGGCTTGGCGGGTGGCGTGAGGGCATTGACGGTCGGCTGAGCGGCTTATTTAATAAGTAAGACTGAGTAACCTATTCTAATAAACTTTTCACTTTAACAATTGAATGATTTAAACAATATTATGCCCTCTGTTAAAGAGGGCATTTTTCTTTTAGCAATCTAACTTGGTTTTTGAGCGAATTAGAAGCTTGTTGTATCAGTAAATATACCGACTTTAAGATCTTTAGCGCTATAAATTTCTCTACCATCAACTTCCATCGTGGCATCTGCAATACCCATAACCAACTTACGATAGACCTTACGCTTAATGGTAAGCTTATAGGTGACTTTTTTAGCGTCAGGTAGAACTTGGCCTGTAAATTTCACTTCGCCAACGCCTAAGGCTCTTCCTTTGCCTTCCGCACCTTCCCAGCCTAAGAAAAAGCCTACTAGCTGCCACATCGCATCTAAACCTAAACAGCCTGGCATAACAGGGTCGCCTGCAAAGTGGCAGTCAAAAAACCAAAGGTCTGGGTTAATATCGAGCTCTGCAATAATCTCACCTTTACTGAATTCACCACCGTCAGAGTTAATTTTTAACACTCGGTCGATCATCAGCATATTGTCTTTTGGCAGTCTCGGAGAATTAGGCCCGAATAGTTTGCCAAGTCCACAGGCAATAAGATCTTCTTTGGTAAAACTATTTGCGTTACTCATTATTTTTGATACTCCAGCAATTTGAGCTGCCAAGGTTAGCGAACACGTGTACGCTAAACAACTCCGATCAGCTAGAAAATCTTAGTTTTTCGATCAATCTTGCAAAAAGACCTTTTTCTTCTTCCTGGTAGCCCGCCAAGCTTTCTAAGCGAGATTGCACTAATCCATAGATTGAATCGTCTGGAAACTGATTATCTTCATCAGCATTACCAGCCTGCGTCTGCATTAAGATCTCCACAGCCTCATCAATATGCTTTACTTGGTATAAGGTGAACTTACCCGCAGTAATGGCTTCAACAACATCGTGATGTAGATTCAGTTGTTGCATATTAGAGCTAGGGATAATCACGCCTTGTTGGCCAGTGAGCCCTCGACGTTTACATAGTTTAAAAAAGCCCTCAATTTTTTCGTTAACACCGCCGATGGCCTGTACATTACCAAATTGATCGATGGCACCGGTAGCGGCTAAACTTTGTTTAATTGGCTTTTCTGAAATAGCTGAAATTAAACTGCAATATTCAGCAAGAGAGGCACTGTCACCATCAATCTCCTGATAAGATTGTTCAAATACGATATTAGCATTGAGGTGGAGTGGGGCATCTTTACCAAAGATCCGGTACAGACATGCCGACAGGATCATCATACCTTTGGCATGAATATTACCGCCCAATTCAGACTTACGCTCAATATCGGCCACTTCACCATCACCGTAATGAACAGAAGCTGTGATTCTGGCTGGCTCACCGTAACTGAATTCTGCGTTTTCAATTACGGTCAACCCGTTAATTTGGCCTACGATTTCATCTTGAGTGGGTAGGTTAATAAATAGGTCATCAAAGTTTTGTGCAGAAAGTTGTTCAGATGCATTATGACGTTGGTTAATCATGGTAATACTGTGCAGTAATACCGGCTCTGAGATCTCATAATCTTGAGCATAGGCTTTGGCTTGAGCCAACAAGTGTTCAATATTGACAGCCATTAGACTAAGGCGCTGCTGATGGTCGGCAAGTTTTGCACTGTATTGCAGTAATAACAGTAAAGCAGAGCGAGTCAAACTGACATTAAGATTATTAAATATACTCGCTAACCAATGGCAGTACTCTAATGCTGAATGCTCAGTGAGATCTACCTCATTGATTAACTCCCCAAGAAGTGGGAAGTGCCTTGAAAAGCTAGGTTCACCTAACCAACAGCTACCATATTGATGGCTGGACCCAATCAGGATGATTTTGCAGTTTAATGCTAGAGCCGGTAACTGCGAGTGGACTTGAAAAGTCTGTTTATCGAGGATCTCAAGTAATAGGTCCCACAAATTCTCCCTCTTCCAAAGGGAGTCCGCACAGATAAACAGATAATGACAGCTGGCAAGTAAGCCAGCTTCATAAGTTTGTGATTCACTATGGTAGCGACCGACTAAATCGACTTTACGTATTGAACCGGACAGATACTGATACTCGTGAGTCTTAGTCGCAAGGCGATTGTCGCTATGTTCATCATGCTCAACCCAAGCTGTAACTTTATCATCAAGTACTAAGCTAAGGGGAGGGAACTGGCCTTGTTCTTTTACTAAGGCATCGATAATCCGCTTTCGATTGCAACCAAAATAATCAGCTAAAAACATGTGCTGATTATCGGTTACAGTAAGTAGTCGAAATGCATCGAGACTGCGTTCTTGACCTAGAAGATCGGCCTTTGGGCTGGAGGTGAACGCCTGTTCAGCTGGAAGGTTGAAACTGGGAACAAGAGCAGAAGCAGGAATGACGTTTGAGTTCATAAAAGTATATGTCTATTTTTAGTAGGGTGATACTAGCACATTTTTCGACAGGCTTTGACAGTTAACGATTTGCCAGTGTGTTTAAGACAAGGGTTAACTTTCTCTAGGCTCATTTAAGCTGCCCAGATAACGGTTCTTATCTGTCGTCCAATAGTTAAGCGGTAGAGCGGGTTGAGTCGCTATTTTGTTGGAAATGGGTTTACAAGATTATCGGAAACGAATAATATCTACTTCGTTCGGAGAGATGGCAGAGTGGTCGAATGCACCGGTCTTGAAAACCGGCATGGGTTTATAGCCCATCTAGGGTTCAAATCCCTATCTCTCCGCCACATTTAGAAAAGGCAGCCTTATGGCTGCCTTTTTGCTTTTTATATTAAGTCATTGTTATTTGGTGATATTTTCTGTAACTATCTCTATAGGATTAGAGAGATTTTACTTTCTATATGCAGTTAGATGCGATAAATTAACCTTTATAACATTATTGACTTGAATCTTTTTACATGGATTTAAATCAAGCATCTAAAGGTAAGACGGCTTTGATTTCTGTATATTTAGTTGATGACCATGAATTAGTGAGAACGGGTATTAGACGGATCCTCGAAGATGAACGAGGCATTAAAGTCGTGGGTGAGGCTGGTGATGGCGAAACCGCAGTCCAGTGGTGTCGAAAAAACGAAGCCGACGTGATTTTGATGGATATGAATATGCCGGGTATTGGTGGGTTAGAAGCAACTCGCAAAATTCTTCGCTTTCAATCCCATGCTAAGATAATCGTACTTACTATTCATACAGAAGACCCTTTTCCTACAAAAGTGATGCAAGCAGGTGCTTCTGGCTATTTAACAAAAGGAGCGACTTCACCAGAGGTTCTACAAGCCATTAGACAGGTTGCTCATGGGCAAAGGTATTTGTCACCAGAAATCGCACAGCAGATGGCACTGAGTCAGTTTAACCAATCTGAAGAGAACCCTTTTAAGTCTTTATCAGAAAGAGAGCTGCAAATAATGCTGATGATCACCAATGGTGAAAAGGTGAGTGAGATCTCAGAGCAGTTAAACCTTAGCCCCAAAACGGTCAATAGCTACCGATACCGCTTATTTGCCAAGTTAGGTATTGGGGGAGATGTAGAGCTGACTCGTTTAGCTATTCGATATAAAATGTTGGATACAGGACAATTTTAAATAACTGGCTTACAAATTTATGCCTGAAGCGTTTAATGCAAATGAGTTTTTAAAAACAGTGACATCATCACCCGGTGTTTATCGGATGTATGACGCCAAAGCTGTTGTGATTTATGTGGGGAAGGCCAAAGACTTAAAAAAGCGGCTTTCCTCCTATTTTCGCAAAAACCTCGCCAATGTGAAAACCCAAGCTTTAGTGTCACATATCGCTAATATTGACGTGACGCTGACACACAGTGAAACTGATGCGTTAATTTTAGAAAATGACTATATCAAGCAGTACATGCCTAAATACAATGTATTGCTCCGAGATGATAAATCCTATCCATACATTTTACTCAGTAATCATAAGCATCCACGCTTAGCCTATCACCGTGGTCCCAAACGAGATAAAGGTTTGTACTTTGGGCCTTATCCCAATGGTGGCGCGGTGCGAGAAAGCTTGCACTTAATGCAGAAACTCTTTCCCATAAGGCAATGCGATGACCTCTATTACAAGTCACGTTCACGTCCATGTTTGCAATATCAAATAGGTCGTTGTAGTGCGCCTTGTGTAGGTAAGGTGTCTGCTGAGGATTATCAAGAGCAGGTGCGGTTGGCAACCTTATTTTTAAAAGGTAAAGATCACCAAGTTATGTCTGTTCTGGTGGGTAAAATGGAGCAAGCGGCCAGTGATATGCGCTATGAGCAGGCGGCACTCTTTAGAGATCAAATTACCGCATTAAGACGGGTGTCAGAGCAGCAAGAGGTGTCGAATGCCACTGGTGATATGGATGTTATCGGCGCTTACTATGCATCCGGCGTAGCGTGTTTTCATCTGTTATTTATTCGGGAAGGAAAAATATTTGGCAGCCGCAGTTATTATCCGAAAGTACCTGTTGATACGGAAGTCTCAGAAGTTTTACGCTCGTTTATGCTGCAGTTCTACCTAAACTCGGATAGCCAACGCATAACACCGAAAGAAATTTTGATCAGCAATGCTTTCGAAGAACAAGCAGAATTGGCCGAGGCGATAGAGGCCGCGCAACATAAGAAAGTGGAAATAAAGACTCAGGTTCGTGGTGAAAGAGCCAGTTTCTTACGCCTAGCACTCACTAATGCGACCAATGCGGTCAATACTCGCTTATCCCATAAAAACACGGTAGAGCAACGTTTCTTATTGTTAGAAGAAGCAATTGAGTCGACCAATAAAATCCAGCGAATGGAATGTTTCGATATTAGCCATACTATGGGAGAGAGCACGGTAGCATCTTGTGTGGTGTTTAATCGAGAGGGACCAAGCAAGGCTGATTATCGGCGCTATAATATCTCTGGTATCACCCCTGGTGATGATTATGCTGCGATGAAGCAAGCTATTAGTCGTCGTTTTGACAAAATCAGTAGCAGCGGGAAAATTCCCGATATTCTGTTTATCGACGGTGGTATAGGGCAGTTGCGGATTGCTCAAAAAGTCGTAGATGAAAAGTTTGTGGCACTGGACAATGCCCCAACGTTAATTGGTGTCGCTAAAGGCGAAGGACGAAAGCCAGGTTTAGAAACATTAATCTATGGCGAGAATGAGGAGTCATTCACTTTACCTGCAGATTCTGGCGCGTTACACCTAATCCAACACATTCGTGATGAGTCCCATCGCTTTGCGATCACAGGGCATCGTAATAAAAGACAAAAAACGCGTAACACTTCAACGTTAGAGTCCATCGCTGGCGTTGGTCCTAAGAGACGTAAAGCTTTGTTGCAATATTTAGGTGGTTTGCAAGAAGTGAAAGGCGCAAGTGTGTCTGAATTGGTAAAAGTTCCCGGTATTAGCTTAGAAATGGCACAAACGATACATGATGCATTGCGAGGGTAACAAAATTAAGGCAAGATTGGCGCTGCTTTTGAATATTAGGTTCTACAATGCCGTTTAACATTCCTATTGCGTTAACACTTTTCAGGTTAGCTCTGCTTCCTGTTTTTGTTGTACTTTTTTATATACCAGAACCCTGGTCTCCTTTTGCCGCTGCATTTGTCTTTTGGCTCGCAGCAGTGACTGACGCACTAGATGGTTACGCTGCGCGAAAGTTGAAGCAATCGACTCGTTTTGGCGCTTTTCTTGATCCCGTTGCCGATAAAATCATGGTAACAACGGCGTTAGTCTTACTTATTTCCGAATACAGCAATATTTGGTTAACATTACCGGCTTTATTTATGATTGGCCGCGAAATAGTCATTTCAGCATTGCGTGAATGGATGGCTGAGATAGGTAAACGAGGTGCAGTTGCAGTTTCTTGGATTGGCAAGTATAAAACCGCTGCTCAAATGGCGGCCATTACCGGTTTAATTTGGCAGCCAAACGAGTTGATAACTTATGCAGCTTTCGGCTTGTTCTATATTGCAGCTGTACTGACATTTTGGTCAATGGTAAGTTATATTTTGGCCGCTTGGGCCGATTTAACTGCGGAATAGCTCGTTAAAGGGATAATGAGATCAATAAGTGGGCAAACAGTCATTTATCGATAAATATAGCGTTGACTCTTGGTATTTTATCGGTAGAATGCCATTCCGTAGTCAAGGGGAAGCGAACTAAGCAAGAACTTGAATACAGTTTAAATTGAAAAGCGACATTAGCTCAGTTGGTAGAGCGATACCTTGCCAAGGTATAGGTCATCGGTTCGAACCCGATATGTCGCTCCAATTTAAAGTTATGGCGCGATGGCAGAATGGCTATGCTGCGGATTGCAAATCCGTCGATCTCGGTTCGACTCCGGGTCGCGCCTCCATAACTTTTTATAGTTATAAAGAACAAGAGTTTGGTGAGTTTGACACTTAATCATTAAGAAGTCAGGCAGTATTGATACCGACAATACGTATCGTCAAAGTCAAAGAGTTTGCCCGTGTGGTGGAATCGGTAGACACAAGGGATTTAAAATCCCTCGCTGAATAAGCGTGCCAGTTCAAGTCTGGCCACGGGTACCAAATAATTCTCTACGGAGAGTTGCAGATAAGCCTCGACAATGTCGGGGCTTTTTTGTATTTCAAATTAAGCCCTGAATAAGCGTGCCACTCATTTGATAAAACAGGTCTGGCCACGGGGACTATCTGCATACGAAGAGTGACTAAACCAGCCATTGAGCTGTTTATTTTACGTCTAGAGTTTGAGTAGATAATTCTGAAGCATGAAATAATCGACAAGGGATTTATTTTTTATAAGAGATGCCTCGCTGAATAAGCGTGCCAGTTCAAGTCTGGCCACGGGTACCAAATAATTCTCTACGGAGAGTTGCAGATAAGCCTCGACAATGTCGGGGCTTTTTTGTATTTCAAATTAAGCCCTGAATAAGCGTGCCACTCATTTGATAAAACAGGCCTGGCCACGGGGACTATCTGCATACGAAGAGTGACTAAACCAGCCATTGAGCTGTTTATTTTACGTCTAGAGTTTGAGTAGATAATTCTGAAGCATGAAATAATCGACAAGGGATTTATTTTTTATAAGAGATGCCTCGCTGAATAAGCGTGCCAGTTCAAGTCTGGCCACGGGTACCAAATAATTCTCTACGGAGAGTTGCAGATAAGCCTCGACAATGTCGGGGCTTTTTTGTACCTAAAATTTAGCTCGTTAAATAATGGTATACCTTAAAATCCAGACGCCCTCACTGAATAAACGTGTCACTCTTTTTGATAAAAGCGAGTCTGGCACGGGGACTGTCTTCATCAAGTCATCAACAGAGAAAGCTAACACATTAGAAGCTGGGTTTGTTTTTGTACCGTTTTCATGCGAGTGTTATGTTGCTAAAATCACATAGAATGACCTACTTTGAAATGACTTAATCTCATGTAGGTTAATCTGAAATGAGTTAATTACACGCTATATGGTGGTGTTTACTCGTTAAATTCTCGTCCATCTTAATGCCGTGGAGTGTGTTATGAAAGTAATGGCTAAAGGTTTTACCCTAATTGAACTTGTCGTTGTGATCATTGTTTTAGGGATATTAGCAGTTGTAGCAGCGCCAAGGTTTATCAATTTGACTCAGGATGCTCACGATGCATCAATCAAGAGTGCATTTGCTAGTTTTACCACGGGGGTGAAGCTCTATCATAGCTGTTGGCTCACTTCAGGTAAAAGCGGTTATCAAATGAATTTAGCTTGTTATGGTGATGGAACTCTAGATTCTTCTGTTACTGGTTATCCTTTAGGCACAGATACTTCTACCAGTAAAAACGGTACACTTTTAAACGGTGATAATTGCAAAGAAATTTGGCAGGGCTTGCTTGATAATGATGAATATACATTAGAAAGCCACATCAACAATACCTTTGATAAAGGCGATGATATTATTTACTGGTACTCTGGTGGGCCTATGACTGATGCTAATACTTACTGCTACTACAACTATATTGCAGATGACCGCTCTAAAGGTGCTGAGAACTGGGAATTGAAATACTATCCAGCAACAGGAAAGACCGAAGTTGGTCGAAGTGCTTTGAGTATTTAATCAGCTTACATATTCTTTAAAAGTTAATAAAATCAAGCTCCTTTATATAAGGGGCTTTTTATTTTTTGTCAGATAGAAAATTTGCTTACTTATATACTGCCTAACGTCATATACAAAACATAATTGTTTGCCATACTTGAAATAGAGATATTGAAAGGGGGCTTGATGCGCTTTTGTAGTTATTTATGCTGTTTTACCTTGTATTGCGTCACCTTTGTTAGCGTTGCTGATGAGCGACTCATGCGGGCTCAAAACATGCTGTATCAGCAAGTGTCTTTAATGGCATTAGTCGGCAGTGAAAGCAAGTTTGACCAATATAAACAACTACTTTCTCAACCTGACCTTTCTCAATCCGAGTTGCAACCGATTGAGCATGAGGTTGCGCAATTTTGGTTGACGCGGCATATTCCCATTCGCAATTCCTCAGCAAATCAATTCGAAGATCCATTCATGAGGGCTATGGCATTAGAGCCAGAGCTCAATGGTTACCTTGAGATTCAAAACAGAATTCGTCATTTACAATGGTTAGCGCAGCAGGGCTGGTGGCAACCGATAATCATCGACGAGCTGATCCGCCCAGGAAAAAAGCACCCGAGTATTCCAACTATCGCTAAACGTTTGTGGTTACTCGGGGACGCAGAGGGCTCTGCAACAACATCTACTATGCTTGATGAAGAGCTAGCATTGGTTATAAAACGATTTCAACGAAGGCATGGTTTACAACCAGACGGTATTATTGGCCCGGAAACAATGAAATGGATAAATGTTCAACCCAATGAAAGGGCGAGGATGTTAGCTAGCAACTTTGTGTTGAAGGCTGAATTTATGGCTCAGCGAGATGAGCGCTTTTTAGTTATTAATATACCTGCATTTGAAATGGCTTTGTTTAATAAAGGTAAAATTGAACTGGAGTCCAGAGTCATCGTCGGTAAACCTTATAGAGCAACGCCCTTACTAAGCGGCGCAATATCAAATGTTGTGATCAATCCAAGTTGGCGAGTACCGAAAAATATTCTTTATAAGGACTTATTACCGCAAGTGAGGTTAGATGGTAATTACATCACAAACAGAAATTTTGATGTATTTGACCGTAATAATAATTTAGTTGTAAGGACTGCTCAGCAATGGAGTGACTTAGCTAGAGGTCCATTCCCGTATCGATTTGTACAGCGTCCGGGCAATAATAATACATTAGGTCGTTATAAATTCTACTTTCCCAATGATTTTAGTATCTTTCTTCATGACACATCAGATCCCAAGCTATTTGAGCGTAGCAATCGTGCTCTATCGTCAGGGTGTATACGTGTGGAAAATGTGGAGGGGCTTGCTAATTGGATGGCTGCTCATTTAATAAAGGATAAGCAGACTTGGGTTGATAGGCATGCAGAGAGAACGCGAACGCAGTGGTTTGCGCTAAATTCGACATTAAATGTTCATTTAGTGTATTGGACCGCTTGGATCGACGATGACAATCAAGCCCAGTTTAGAAATGACATCTACCATTTACAAACTTCAAATACCCTTGCGGGCAGTGCCACTGCTGAAATCAAAGACTTATAAAACAGTTTTAACTAATTTACCCTGATTACTTGCTTTCTTCAATTCTTCGGGTTAATTTGCCTGCCAGTTGTTGGAAAAGTAATCGATGGTGAAAGTGTGTCAGTAGTATGTTCCTCTCGTAGACAGTTATTATTGGGTTTAGGTGGTGTTGCAATGTTTTCAATGTTGCCATCTAAAGCTCACGCAAGTCGTTCAACTAAAGGCGTTAGAAATTTAGGTTTTTATAACCGCCATACAGGTGAACGCGGGCAGGGAAGCTACTGGATAGATGGTGATTATCAAAACGAAATATTGACAGACTTCAGTCAAGTTCTTCGTGATCATCGTCAAAATGAAGCTGCGCCAATGGATAAGCGCTTATTTGATTTTGCTTATCAATTGAGAGAGTCACTTAGTTTTGAAGATGAATTACACGTAATATCAGGCTATCGTTCGCCAAAAACGAATGCCATGTTAGCGAAAAGAAGCAATGGTGTAGCGAAAAAGAGCTACCATATGAAAGGTATGGCACTCGATCTTGCTTTGCCCGGCGTAAAGTTGGCTGATATACGCGAGGCTGCTATTGAGCTTAAGCTTGGCGGCGTGGGTTACTACCCAAGTTCAGGCTTTGTCCATATTGATACGGGCCCCGTAAGACACTGGTAAGGTCGCTTTAGCGTGGTGAAAGAATACGGGCATTATCATCTTTGTTAAACGGGATATTCTATGGTAGAATCCGCCCCGCGTTTAGCAGGTCATGGTTGGTCGAAAATCATAACCTTAAATTTTATGTTATTTTTTATTAAGTGAGTTAAATATGTCTTACACTATCGCTGCACAAGTTCGTACTGAAATCGGGAAAGGTTCGAGCCGCCGCCTACGTCACGCGAACAAAGTACCTGCTGTTATCTATGGTCCAGGTAAAGAGCCTATCGCTATTGTTTTTGATCACAAAGATATCATCAACATTCAAGAGAACCAAGATTTCTACACTTCTGAGCTAACTATCGCTCTAGAAGGTAAAGATGTTAAAGTTCGCGTTCAAGACATGCAACGCCACGCGTTCAAGCCAATGATTGAACACGTTGACTTCAAATTCGCTTAAGTTTTAAGTTGATTTGATAAAAGCGCCTGATTAGGCGCTTTTTTTATACCTGCAGCTAGGCTTAGCTTTTTTGTTCCTCAAGGACTTCAGGGCAGGCTGCGATGATAGTCGTTTTACTCTCATCGTTATATTGCTCGAGTTTTACATCAAAGCCCCAAAGGCGGTGGAGGTGTTTAACGACTTCTTGGCAAGTGCCTGCTAGCGGGATCCTAGCGCTTGGGATATATCTCAACGTTAAAGATCTATCCCCAGTCACTTCAACTTTTTGAACTTGAATATTAGGTTCCAGATTGGACAAGTTATATTGTTGAGATAGTTTGTGCCTGATCTCTTTATAGCCCTCTTCATCGTGAATAGCTGAAACACTGATATGATTTTTCCTATCATCGTCTAATATAGAAAATAACTTGAATTGCCTAATAATATTTGGCGATAAGTATTGACTGATAAAGCTCTCATCCTTGAAGTTTTCCATTGCAAAATGCAGCGTGGTTAACCAATCACTTCCAGCAATTTCCGGGAACCACTGTCTATCTTCATCTGTTGGGTTTTCACAGATCCGTCTAATGTCGACAAACATATTAAAGCCTAGTGCATAGGGGTTGATCCCGCTGTAATGAGGGCTGTTGTAGCTAGGCTGTGCGACAACGTTAGTGTGGCTTTGTAAAAACTCCAACATGAAACGGTCTGTTACCAGTCCATCGTCATATAGGTGATTGAGAATGGTATAGTGCCAAAAAGTGGCCCAGCCTTCATTCATGACTTGCGTCTGTTTTTGAGGGTAGAAGTACTGGCCCATTTTTCTGACGATACGCACTATTTCCCGTTGCCAAGGCTCAAGCAGAGGCGCATTTTTCTCTATAAAATAGAGTATATTTTCCTGCGGCTCAGCAGGGAAGCAAGCTTGCTTCTCTTCTGCTTCTTCTTGCGGAAGTTCGGGTATGGTTCGCCATAGTTCATTGACTTGGCTTTGTAGGTAAGCTTCTCTGTCTTTTTGGCGAATCTTTTCTTCCCTGAATGAGATTTCACTAGGGCGCTTATACCTGTCGACACCGTAACTCATGAGTGCATGGCAAGAGTCGATGATACTTTCGACCTTTTCAATGCCATAGAGCTCTTCGCATTCGCTAATGTAATTTCTAGCAAACACTAAGTAATCAATGATCGAACTTGCATCGGTCCAGGTTTTAAAAAGGTAATTACCTTTAAAAAAACTATTATGGCCAAAACTCGCATGTGCCATCACCAGCGCTTGCATAGTGATGGTATTCTCTTCCATTAGATAGGCGATACATGGATCTGAATTGATAACAATTTCGTAGGCGAGCCCCATTTGGCCACGTTTATAACCTTGCTCGGTCTCTATAAAGCGTTTACCAAATGACCAGTGTGTGTAACCAATAGGCATACCAATACCGGCATAGGCATCCATCATCTGCTCAGCAGTAATAACTTCAATCTGATTTGGGTATGCATCTAAACGATAAATACCCGCTACTCGTTCAATTTCGGTAAGGTAGGTCTGTAACAGATCAAAGTTCCAATCTGGTCCATCATCCATTGGTGTTCTTTTATTTGGACTATCCATAAACGCCCCCTAAACAGCCTGTTTCTTAAATAACTCTCTAAAAACGGGATAAATGTCTTCTGCCTGTTTTATGTGTTGTACTGCAATATTGGCATGAGACTTTTTAAGATCTTCATATTCGCGCCACAGTGTTTGATGGGCGCGGTTAGTGATCTCTATATAGCTAAAGTATCTAACAACAGGTAGTAACTTCTTCTCTAAGAGTTCATGGCATGAAGGGGAATCATCGGCCCAATTATCCCCGTCAGATGCCTGAGCTGCGTAAATATTCCATTCATTTTCTGGATAACGCTTCTGTTGAATTTCATGCATAAGTTTAAGTGCACTCGATACAATCGTTCCGCCGGTTTCTTGAGAGTAGAAGAACTCGTGCTCATCAACTTCTTTTGCTTGGGTATGGTGACGTATGTATACCACTTCTAAGTTTTTGTAGGTACGGGTGAGAAAAAGGTAAAGTAGAATATAAAAGCGTTTTGCCATGTCTTTGGTTGCTTGATCCATTGACCCAGACACGTCCATTAAGCAAAACATTACCGCTTGGCTTGAAGGCACTTCACGTTTGGCATAGTTGTTGTAACGTAAATCAAAAGTATCAATAAAAGGTACTTTCTTTATACGTTCTTTTAAGTCTTTAATTTCACACTTTAGAGCTAAAATTCGTTCAGCTTCAGAGCCTGGCGTATTTTCCAATTCATTAAGCTCTTGTTCTAGAAGTTTCAATTTAGATCTTTTCGTTGACGTCATTGCGGTTCTTCGTGCAAGTGATGAACGAAGAGATCGTACAATATTGATATTTGCGGGCACGCCATCATTAGTAAAGCCTGCTCTGTAAACTTGGTACTCTACTAATTTATTTAAGCGGTTATTTTGAAGATTAGGTAGCTCAAGATCTTCAAACAACAATTCTAAATACTCATCTTTTGAAATTTGAAATACAAAGTCATCTTCACCTTCACCAGAGTCAGATGCTTCTCCAGGACCTGCACCTTGCCCCGGTCCTGAAGGTGGTCGCTCAATTTGATCACCCTTGGCAAACTTGTCATTTCCTGGATGGACTCGTTCTCGAACGCCGCCATTACCCTGATGAAAAGTGGGTTCACTAATGTCTCGGGTCGGAATACTAATTTTCTCGCCCTTATCAACATCGGTAACGCTACGATGAGTCACGGCGTCGCTTACCGCCTTTTTAATCTGTTTCTTATATCGATTAATAAAGCGCTGTCGATTAACAGTGCTTTTCCCTTTAGCATTGAGTCTTCTATCAATGAAACTTGTCATGCGCACCTCCTAGCCTATTAGAAGGGGAGTAAACTCCCCTTAGGGCTTATTAAGAAGACTTTCTAACTCTTAAATACCATTCTGAGAGTAGTCTTACTTGTTTTTGGGTGTAGCCTTTTTCCATCATTCGATTCACAAAGTCATCGTGCTTACGTTGATCATCAGTAGAGGTTTTGCCATTGAAAGAAATGACGGGTAACAGATCTTCAGTATTTGAGAACATCTTTTTCTCGATGACCGTTCTGAGCTTTTCATAACTTGTCCATAATGGGTTAGTGCCTTCATTATTGGCCCTAGCACGCAGGACAAAGTTAACGATCTCATTTCTGAAATCTTTAGGGTTGCTAATTCCTGCTGGTTTCTCTATTTTTTCAAGCTCTGAGTTTAGCGCTGCTCTATCGAATAATTGACCGGTTTCAGGGTCGCGGTACTCTTGGTCTTGGATCCAGAAATCTGCATAAGTCACGTATCTGTCGAAGATATTTTGACCATATTCTGAGTAGGACTCTAAATAAGCCGTTTGGATCTCTTTGCCGATAAATTCCACATATTTAGGGATGAGATAACCTTTTAGAAACTCTAAATAACGCTCAGCAGTTTCTGATGGAAATTGCTCCTGCTCTATTTGTCGTTCTAATACATAAAACAGATGCACTGGGTTTGCGGCAATTTCGGTATGATCGAAGTTAAACACCCTAGAGAGGATTTTAAAGGCAAAGCGCGTTGATAGACCTTGCATCCCTTCGTCTACACCTGCGTAATCGCGGTACTCTTGATAGGATTTAGCTTTAGGATCGGTGTCTTTTAGACTTTCACCGTCATAAACCCGCATTTTTGAATAGATTGATGAGTTCTCAGGTGCAATTACACGTGAAAGGACACTAAATTGTGCGAGGGTTTCTAGTGTACCAGGTGCACAAGGGGTGTTAGCCAGTTCTGAATTGGACAACAGCTTTTGGTAAATCCGTACCTCTTCTGTCATTCTGAGGCAATAAGGTACTTTAACAATATAGACCCTGTCTAAAAACGCTTCGTTGGTCTTGTTGTTTCTAAAGGTTGTCCACTCAGATTCATTCGAGTGAGCCAGAATAATGCCACTAAAAGGTAGGGCTGATAACCCTTCTGTTCCGTTGTAGTTACCTTCCTGTGTCGCCGTCAGTAATGGGTGAAGCACCTTGATGGGGGCTTTGAACATCTCTACAAACTCCATCATACCTTGGTTCGCTCGACATAATGCGCCGGAATAAGAGTAGGCATCGGCATCATGTTGAGCAAAGTGTTCTAACTGTCGAATATCGACCTTACCAACTAATGATGAAATATCTTGGTTGTTCTCATCGCCGGGTTCCGTTTTAGCAATGGCGAGTTGATCTAGGATAGAAGGGTAGACCTTTACCACCTTAAATTTGGATATATCACCACCAAAGTCATGTAAGCGCTTGACGGCCCAAGGAGACATGATTGTTTTTAAATACCGATCGGGAATGCCGTACTCTTCTTTTAACAGCTTTCCATCTTCATCAAGATTAAATAAACTAAATGGGTGATCATTAACAGGACTGCGCACGCCATCGGCAGTCAGTACATATATAGGTACATCTTGCATTAAAGCTTTAAGTTTTTCGGCAAGTGAAGATTTACCACCCCCTACTGGTCCAAGTAAGTAAAGGATCTGTTTTGACTCCTCAAGACCTTGAGCCGAGTGTTTTAAATAAGCAACGATCTGCTCAATCGCTTCCTCCATACCGTAAAAATCTTTAAATGCTGGATAACGAGAAATAAGTCGATTGGAAAATAGTCGACTAAGTATGGGATCTTTAGATGTGTCTACGAATTCTGGCTCTCCAATAGCCATTAATAAGCGCTCTGCAGCAGATGCATATGCACTTCTATCATTTTTACAAATGGTTAAAAAGTCTTCTAATGAATATTCTTCATCAAGCTTTCTCTCATAGCGCTGTTGGTAATGCTCAAATATACTCATAACCGGCCCCCTGAAACGCACAAATGGTAAGTTTAGAGGCTAATTAATTTGGCCCCCTATCTTTAATGTTAGACGTTAAATGTGAGCCGTGTAGTAAAAAAGTAAATAAAAACAATAAGAAATAGTTGCATTTGCAATAGTTGCACTTGAGATAAAGCAAGCAGGGGATGTAAATACACAATAAAAAAGGAGCCTAAAGGCTCCTCTTTATTATCTGAGAAATTAAATGATTAACCAGCGAAGTTTGCGTTAACAAATTCCCAGTTAACAAGTTCCCAAAAATGCGCTAAATAGTCAGGGCGCACGTTACGGTAGTCGATGTAGTAAGCATGTTCCCATACATCAACAGTCATAATTGGAGTTACACCTTCATCTGTAAGAGGTGTCGCTGCGTTGCTTGTGTTAACAATAGCAACAGTGCCGTCAGCGTTCTTTACTAGCCAAGTCCAAGCGCTACCGAAGTTGTTGACTGCAGAATCAGTAAACTGTGCTTTAAATGCTTCAAATGAGCCGAAAGCCGCTACGATTGCATCTGCAACTGGACCGGTTGCTTCACCACCGCCATTTGGAGATAGACAGTTCCAGTAGAAAGTGTGGTTCCAGATTTGAGCTGCGTTATTAAAGATACCACCAGTAGAGGTCTTAATGATCTCTTCTAGGCTCTTTTGCTCAATGTCAGTACCTTCAACTAAACCGTTAAGCTTAACAACATAAGTGTTGTGGTGCTTACCGTAGTGGTAGTTAATGGTCTCTTCTGAGATATGTGGCTCAAGTGCGTTTTTTGCGTAAGGTAATGCTGGTAATTCAAAAGCCATTAGTTTTCTCCGTTAACTTCTAGTTTGTTATTTGTGCGTTCTTGCTCACTGCGGAACATTTTACCTAATAAACTTGTGAAGTGTATCATTGTTTATTCAAATTGAGCGATTATCTTAATCGTTTATTTCTATTAGTTATTGTCCCTATTAAAAGTAGGTTTTTGTTCTGCCAAAGACTGGCGTACAATGTCGAGATTGTAATGAAGTTCTAATCAGGAAAGAAAAATGGAAACAGTAGAAAAGATCAAGCAGCAAATCGCCGAAAATCCAATTATTGTATATATGAAGGGTTCACCAAAGTTACCAAGCTGCGGTTTCTCTTCTCAAGTAGCTCAAATCATGATTAATTGTGAAGAGCAATTTGCATTTGTTGATATCCTCCAGCATCCAGATATCCGTGCTGAACTACCAAAATATGCTAACTGGCCGACTTTCCCTCAGCTTTGGATTGAAGGCGAGCTAATTGGTGGTTGTGACATTCTGACTGAAATGTTCCAAAAAGGTGAGCTACAAACGCTTATTAAAGAAACTGCTGCTAAATATAAAACAGAAGACGATCAAGCTTAACTTTGATTATGTCTGTAAAAAGCCCCTAACGATGTGAGTCGTTAGGGGCTTTTTTATGGCTTAAACGTATATGAGCAAACGTCTAGACTTTTACAAAGATGGATTGATCTCTTCATTAATAATTTTTGTATGCGAGGCCGCATTATCTGGCAGTACGAGGTTCATAACGATAGCTAAGATCCCGCAAAGGCTGATCCCGGTTAAGCTAAATGAGCCGATACCAAATGCCATACCACCAATGCCAAACACTAACGTCACGCCAACAATACTAAGGTTGCGTGGCTCATTCATGTCTACTTGATTCTTAATTAAAGAGTTAAGACCGACAGCAGCAATAGAGCCAAATAGCAAACACATGATCCCGCCCATAACGGGTACTGGAATCGTTTGCAGTAGTGCACCTAGCTTGCCGACAAAAGAGAATAAAATGGCTGTAACAGCTGTCCATGTCATTACCACTGGGTTGAAATTCTTAGTAAGTGTTACAGCGCCAGTCACTTCGGAGTAGGTTGTGTTTGGCGGTCCACCAAATGCTGATGCGGCAATAGTCGCCACACCGTCACCTGCTAAGGTGCGGTGTAAGCCTGGCTTTTTGAGGTAATCTTTACCTGTTACATTTGAGATAGCTAAGATATCGCCAATGTGTTCAACCGCTGGGGCAATTGCAACGGGGATCATAAATAAAATAGCATGCCAGTTAAATTCTGGCGCCACAAAGTTGGGCATAGCAATCCAAGCTGCTTCTTTAACTGGCGTAAAGTCAACAATACCGAAAGCCAAACTTAATCCATAACCTACCGTAATGCCGGCTAATATTGGCATTAGTTTTAAAATGCCTTTGGCAAATATAGCGACGGCGATGGTGGTAAATAAAGATGCTAGAGAGATAAGTAATGCAGTATTTTGCTCGATAAGCACAAGGCTACCGTCGCCGCTTTTACCGACAGCCATGTTGACAGCAACAGGCGCTAAGCCCAAGCCAATAACGATGATGACTGGCCCTACAACAACTGGAGGCAACAAGCGTTTAATGAAGCCACCACCACGAACTTTAATGACGGTTGCTAAAATTACATAAACAACACCTGCAGCCATTAAACCGCCCATGGTCGATGGGATCCCCCAAGTTTGTACGCCGTACATAATAGGTGCGATAAAAGCGAAAGAAGACGCTAGAAAGATGGGGATTTGACGTTTTGTGATTAATTGGAAAAGCAGAGTGCCGATACCAGCGGTAAAGAGTGCAACGTTAGTATCTAGGCCTGTTAGCAAGGGCATTAATACCAGCGAGCCAAAGGCTACGAACAGCATTTGTGCTCCTTGCAAAGGCATTGTCAGGTTTTTCATTATTTCTCTCTTATTTTAAGTAAACCTATCAATGATAACTGTTTTTAATGTTTTGGTATGTGAAGTGGAACATGAAAGTGGGGTTTAGCCTTTAATGAGGATGTCTCTTTATCTCGGCAAAAGTGATAATAGATGTGATACAATTTTATTTATCGAGCCGTCTTTGAATCTAAAACATGTTAAAACTCATTTTACGTACTTTTATTACTGTCTCTTTTCTCGTTGGCTTCTCAACGCATGTTACTGCGGCCGAGGTAAAGTTCCTCGATGAAGGTGTTGTGCCCATCGATTCAAGATCTACGGCACTTAGAAGTCAAGGGATCAAACAAGCCTTTGAAGAAGTGATTTTAAAAAATTCAGGGACTCAGAGCGCGCTTTCAAACGAAGCAATAAAAAAGCAGCTTGGTAATGCGAGCTCATTGATGACGCAATACGGTTATTTTGAAGATAATGGTGAACTGTTCTTGAAAGTAAACTTTGACCACAAACGTATTATTGCACTGTTACGAGAAGCGGGGTTGCCAGTTTGGGGCAAACAGAGACCGTTGACTTTAGTCTGGTTAGTTATCAATGAACATGGTGAACGTGAAATAATAAGTGATGCATCTAGCAATGTTAGCCGCCAGGTTTTTGATCGTGAGTCAGCGACTCGAGGCGCGCCAGTGTTGTTTCCGTTAATGGATCTTGATGACTCGATGAAGGTCGGTGTAAATGATATTCGTGGTAACTTTAGCGACAATGTGGCTGATGCCTCTTTACGTTATCAATCCAATTACTTCATCATGGCTGCGATTGAGCCACAAGGCAGTACATACCGTTATCAAATGAGTCTTTACCCACGTGAAAAAGCGGCTCAATCGCTGCAATTAACAGCTGTTATTAATAAGAGTGGCGAGGCTGCTACGATTGATGAGGCTGTTGCCGCTATGGTTGCAGCGACCAGTGAGTATTATGTGGGGCAGTATGCGATAGCCGACTCTGGGGAGCAGAAAACCACCAAGATTTCTTTTGCTGATATATCTGATATGAAGCAATTAGTTGCGATTGAGCGTTACTTAGATCAGCTAAGTGCCATTAAGTCGGCAAGCATTAGCCGTATTGAAGGACAGACGATTGAATTTAATTTGCGCCTTTTTGGTAATGAAGCAGACTTGCATCGATTAATGGCTCTTGACCCTCGAATTGAGTCGGTATCGAGCAATAGCCAGCAAAACTTGGACTATTCAACAATAGAGACCCAAGTTCAAGCTCAGAAAGAGACACAGATCTATTATTGGAAAGGTCAATAACTCCCAATCAAGTGACACACATGCTACCATGTATGTCTAATATAGAAATATTGCGTCGTTGAGAAGCACCTGAGTGAAGTCAAACTCTCCTTTACAGTTATCATTACCAGTTCATCTACCTGATGATGAAACCTTCAATAGTTATTATCCTGCAGCGGGTAACGATGAGCTTATTCAAAGTTTACAAGCTTGTGCCGAGGGTAGGTCAGAAGGTGCAGTTTTTTTATGGGGTCCAGAAAAGTCCGGACGCACCCATCTTATGCACGCCGCCTGTGCTCATGCAAATGATCTAGGCCGAAGTAGCTTTTATATTCCTTTAGGGATCCATGCGAGTATTTCTACAGCGTTATTAGAAGGCTTAGAGAAACTCGATCTCGTCTGTATTGATGATGTCGATGCGATTGCAGGACACCCTTTATGGGAGGAGGCGATATTTGATCTCTATAATCGGATTTCTGAGCAGAAGACCTGCTCGCTGATTGTTAGTGCAAGTGTTTCACCAAGTGATAGCGGTTTCTCTTTACCGGATTTAGTCTCTCGAATGCAGTGGGGGCTTAATTACCAGCTACAACCTATGGCTGATGAAGAAAAACTCGCGGCACTGCAACGCCGTGCTGCGATGCGAGGCTTACAGTTACCTGAAGATGTAGGGCGCTTTTTATTAAACCGCTTAGCCAGAGATTTAAGAACATTGTTTGACGTGTTAGATAGGCTCGATAAAGCATCTATGGTGCATCAACGTAAATTGACTATCCCTTTTATTAAAGAGATGCTGCGTTTATAAACTGAGAACCTAGCTTGATGAACATAAGCTTGATGGGTTTGAGTTTGCTAAACTTAACTTTGTGCTACTAAGCATTAGGTTAATAGTTAATAAACAGATATTAAAGCCTCTGCCTAATGAGACTGAACAGATATAACAAAAAGCCCAGATGAGATGTCTGGGCTTTTTTGTGTCTGCTATTGCTCAAATACAAGTTCTAATCCATGGGCTTAGTGTGTCGGTCTCCACTAAATCTAAGCTTGTGTACAAAAGTAGGCTCTGAGACGTTACCACTTAAGGCTAAAGATTTTTCTAATGCGTTATTGACTGGTGATATGGCTAAGTTATCCGCCCATGATTGTCCTTGCTTCATGGCAATGGGGTCTGGGAGCTGGTTCACTAATGTTGCACCATCAAGGTCAGGCATCATTTGATTGATAACAAATGCAGCGCGATTTTCAAGTTTTGCATCACCAATTCGTCCACGCTGTCCCCAGTTAACACTAATTGAGCTTGCTGTGGGATTATCAGGTTTATCTGTTACGGCTACATCACGCTGGATTGAGTATCTATGACTCATTAAGGCTTCTTCAAACAGCATGGCGGCATCCTCGCGTTTGGTCGAATAGGCGTAATAGTCACTGGCTCTATCGGGAGAGAAGAAACTGGTGATATCTGCAGCGATGTAGGCTTTTTGGGGATCATTAGCCGTTTCCCCTTTAAAGCTGACCTCTGCTAAATTTGTCATTTCCTGGCTATTTAGAGGGTAAAGAGCAGTAAGTTGATCTGATACTAACTGCTTTGCATCACTTCGACGGAAGTAATCATCGAGTAATGTTGGACCTGATAGGCTGGCATGTACACTATTTGGGAAGAAATCGTTGGCGTGAGCCAATTCATGATAGAGCAAGGATGCTAAATCCGGCATCATTTGTTCGGCCGTGCGGTCAACTCTTACATTTCTAGGCGTTATATAGGATGTATAGCTGTTGTTTTTAACATATCGCCATGGCATTAAAAAATTCAAATCATTACCAAAGGCACTTCGATAATCAGGCGCTTCATTAATGGTGTCCCGCTCTTGTGCAAGTAACCATAGATCGTTTGGGTCTAGATAAATTGCCCCAGTGACTACCCAATAAAATGATGGCCTTACATCATAACTAATAACTACAGCGGTTACCGACTGTAATAGTGTTGCAAAATCACTATTCGGATCTAGGTTTTCAAGAAAGTGCTCGAAATTCTCCCCCATCCATTGGTGCGAAACCAATACTCTGTCTAAGATTGCTTGTTTATCTATCCCTGATTTTTGTCCAATCAGAGGCAGGCGTGAAATGTTACAGCTCTGCTGTAACTGATTTGAATAAACGCAGGGTTGTAGTTCGTTTTTATAGGGAGAATCAGCATTATAGGCAAAGGTCTTAGCCACTCTCTCATCGAAATAAGAGGACGTAATAGCGGCCTCTTTCGTGATTAAAAGTTGCACGTCATCGGTTACAGTTTCGCCGTTGATGACAGCAGTGGCTCTAAGGATACTGATGGTGTCTTCGTTGACACTTGGAGCGGTAAGTAAGGCTTGTTCCGGCGTACTGATGTCGACTGTTAAGCTTGGACCCGCTGCTAGACACCAATTAATCTCAGTGGGTGGATTTGTCTCTGGAGTATCAAGCCTAAAGCTAACCGAGTTACCTTCACTTGCTTGATGATCAACACGAGCTGATAATTGTTCTGCACTGGCAGCAGTTAAATTTATTTCGATTGACTCAATATAGGTTATGTCATTTTTACTAGCCGTTACTTCAAATTTGTAACTACCACTTTCGCGGGCGGTAAAGGCTAATACTGGGCTTTTAATACTTTTTAAGATTAACGTAGGGCCGGATAGTTGAGTCCAGTTAAAGCTAAAGTCACTCACATTATTTCCGTTAAGCGTTACCGTTATTGCTCCTGGTTGCTCGGCAAGGTATTGGTCTTCAGTATAAAAGGTAATCGCTGAGGTTGTTGCAACAGGATTGAGTTCAGTGGGTATATCACACCTAGCTAAACCTTGAGGAATGACGGGAGGAGGAGTGAGCTCTCCAGAGGAGTCATTATTGTTACTACTGCCACCACATGCGGTAAGGCTAATGACACCGATTAACACGTAACCTAAGGACCTTTTCATCTATTTATCCTTTATTCTTATTATGTTCAGCGACAAGCTTTAAATTTATTCATCTGAATATAGCATGTGAGTTGTTGCGCAAACAAAGTGTTGTTTAATAAATTGTTGTCGAATATCGAATATCGAATATCGAATGTTGAATATTGAATATTGAATATTGAATATTGAATGTTGAATGCTGAAGATCAAGGGGAACAAGAGTATAACAAGGCTTTATAACGAGAGAAGATGAAGTATTGGTGAATAGAGCACTGGCGTAGGTCCGGAACCGCCAGTGCTAAAAAGCTTACTTTTTCTTTTTCAATCCAAGCCCTAGCTCACGCCCTCGGATCCTGGCGTAAAAAGGAAAACCAATGAGTAAACTGCCAATCAGCAAGGACTCCACGACAGCAAAAAGTGTGTCGGTTTCGGTAACATAAACCAAAGTGAGTGCATGCAACATATAAAGGCAAAGAATAAAACTTGCCCAAGCATAGGTATATGGCTTACCTGTTAAAATGCCTTTCAGTGGCAACAATAGAGGAATAAGCCAGAGTAGACTAAATAGCATGGAGTATTCGCCGGTTAACCCTTGGCGTATGAACCATGCCCCTAACAACATTACCAATGCCACATAACCAGTGCGGCAAAGCTTAAATAGGGTGGTCGAGTTCATTACTTACCTCGTTTATAAAATTGTAAGAACATTCTCTGGCGGACGTCCAATTGCAGCCTTATTATTGGCGAGAACAATAGGGCGTTCAATAAGTTTAGGGGTATTGATCATCGCCTGAATTAACTGCGCTTGAGTTAAAGACGGATCACTTAAACCTTGTTCTTTATATTCAGTTTCCTTAACCCGCATCATATCTCTTGGCGCGATATTGAGCTTTGTTAAAATATCGGTAATTTGCTCTACTGATATTGGTGTTTTCAGGTACTCAATAATGTCGATTTGGCAGTTGTTATCTTCTAATAACGCCAAGGTCTGGCGGCTTTTTGAACATCTTGGGTTGTGATAAATACTAACGTTTGTCATAGTCTTTTTATTGTTATTAAAAGTTGCGCTAATGATACGTTAATTTGTGACTGGAGTCACAAATTAACTGTGCTTATTGTAGCTGCTCTAGTGCCCTGTCAGCTTGTCTAAATTGCCTGATCCGGGCTTCTATTCGAGCTAGCTGCAGAGAATCTCCTTTAGCTTCTCGGTATGCAAAATTGAGTTGGTCGATAGCGGTTTTATAATCCGCTACGAGCGCTAGAGACTCTGCTTTAACAAAGTACTCCATCGCTTTATTACCATTTTTCTTGTATGCCTGATGTAGCAAGATATAAGCAAGCTGATCTTGTTTATCGAGGAAAATAAGGTCTTCAAGCA
Source organism: Shewanella sp. 125m-1 (assembly GCF_052977065.1). Classification (NCBI taxonomy): domain Bacteria; kingdom Pseudomonadati; phylum Pseudomonadota; class Gammaproteobacteria; order Alteromonadales; family Shewanellaceae; genus Shewanella; species Shewanella sp. 125m-1. Next base: position 2,841 of record NZ_JBRILT010000021.1, on the reverse strand, counting down.
AGGGGATCGCTTTATTGACCTGATTATCTTCCAGGTAAATGTTGGCCAGATTGGTATTCACAACTGAAGAGGTCGGTTTTAGCTGCTTTTGCGCTAATAATAAGGTAATCGCATCCTTATTAGCACCTCTTTGGCTGAGCAGATCGGTCTTAGTATCAATGTAAAATAAGTTATTAGGACTCTTAGCTAATAACTCATCAATAATTTTTTCAGATTCTGTAAACTTCTTCAATCTAAATAAAGCCAATGCTTTACCGTACTGTGCTGCACTTTTGTAACTGTAGCGGTTATGTTTTAACTGTTTTTCAAATATAGAAAGGGCAGCTTGTTCACTATAGCCGGAGAAGCGCACTTGGATCCGTGCTTTAGCAAGTTGGAAGTTTAGGTTATCTGGTACATGCCTTAGAGGGTAGCGTTCGGCACGAATACGGGCTTCTGAGATGCGAGACTCAGGTAACGGGTGAGTCAAAAGCATTTGTGGCGGTTTAGTGGTAAATCGGTAGCGTGTGGCCAGTTTACCAAAAAAGTCAGCAGCGCCATTAGGGTCAAATCCGGCGTCGACCATGATCTGCATGCCTATTCGGTCAGCTTCTTTCTCGTGTAAACGGGTATAGTTAATTCGAGACTGAGTGGCCAAGGCTTGAGTTGTTGCTAATGCCGCCATACCCGCTTGCGGAGAGGCAATGGTTAATAAGATAGCGCCAAGCATACCAGCGATAGTGGCAGTGGAGCTTTTTTGCTGCGCTTCTAGTGAGCGTGCTAAGTGACGTTGAGTAACGTGAGTTACTTCGTGCCCAAGTACTGAAGCTAGCTCACTTTCGGTGTCGGCATTTAAGAATAATCCTGTATGAACACCCACGTGGCCACCGAAAAATGCAAATGCGTTAATTTCATCATTTCGTAGCAAGAAAAAATAAAATGGCGTCTTTACACCTGTTGCATGGGCTACCAGTTTATTACCAAGTTCAGTTAGGTATTGATTTAAAACGGGATCATTAAGCATAGGCGCTGAGCCACGGATAACTCGCATATATGCGTCACCATACTCAGTTTCTTTTTCTAAGCTGAATGTATTAACTGCCGCTGTACCTAGGTCAGGTAAATCGTTATTTGCATAACTTACAGGTGAACTAGTGCATAAAATAAATGAAAGGGCACCAGCAATGACGGATTTAGACAATGTTAATTTACTCAAGCGGATCCTTAATTTGGGCTATGCTTCTGTTATCACTTAGTCACAATGCTTACTTGTGGTTTGTGTCGCTTATTAGGATAATAGCCTTAGATTGTTTATAGCAAGTTCATTATGATTATTATTGATTTAACTCCATACCGTTGTCCGTTACCGTTAGTCAAAGTCAAACTTGCGTTGCAGCAACTTTCAGCGGAGGAGTGCATGCGTGTCTTATTATCCGACCCCGGTTCTAGGCAAGATGTTCCCCGCTATTTAAAAAAAGTGGGATTCTGTTATACAGTAACTGAAGATAATGACACCATTTTGTCGCTAACTGTGACCAAGTAAAAGAGACTTTATAAAATTTTACATAAAGTAAATATCATTATAACGATGGCTACCAAGGACTAGAAAGGTCGTCGAACTAGGGAGTTTGAATGTTATCTGTTTTAAGCCGTTGGTATAAAGAACGTTTTAGTGATCCACAAGCCGTTACCTTAGTCCTCATCCTTGCGGGTTTAGCCTTAGCAATTTATTTTGCTGGTGGTTTACTCGCTCCATTATTAATTGCACTCGTTCTAGCGTTTTTACTTGAGTGGCCTGTTGCACAAATGTCGCGAATAGGTATCAATCGAACAACGGCAGCATCTTTAGTTTTAGTATTGTTTATTGGCTTAATGCTATTGATTAGCTTTGGCTTAATGCCAAGTATTTGGAAGCAGGGCGTGAGTCTAATTGCCGATCTTCCGAGTATGATTGATAAAGGCCTCATTACTGCGCAAAGTTATATCAATCAGTACCCCCAATTTGTGAACCCCAGCCAGTTAGATACCATGGTTGCAGAGTTGAAAAAGATGTTGGATACCCAACACTTACTTGATATCGGTAAGCAATTGATAGGATATTCAGCATCGTTACTTGTGTTGATGGTATATGCGATTTTGATCCCTCTATTAGTATTTTTCTTCTTAAAAGATAAAGATCAACTTATTCAAGGCAGTAAACGCTTCTTTCCAACCAATAGAGAGTTAGCCCGTAAAGTTTGGAATGAGATGAATCAGCAGATCTTCAATTACATTAGAGGCAAGGTGATTGAGATTGTGATTATTGGTGTTGTCAGTTACATCTTCTTTGCTTTTATGGATTTACGATATGCAGCTTTACTGGGTGTATTAACCGGACTGTCAGTACTTATTCCCTATGTAGGCGCCACTTTAGTCACACTTCCAATAGCATTGGTGGCTTTTTTCCAGTGGGGCTTCAGTCCTGAGTTTGGTTACCTGATGGTAGGGTATGGGATCATTCAAGCATTAGATGGTAATGTGTTAGTGCCTATTTTGTTCTCTGATGCGGTCGATCTACACCCAGTATTTATTATCGCTGCGGTGTTGGTGTTCGGTGGATTATGGGGAGTATGGGGAGTCTTTTTTGCAATACCTTTAGCTTCTTTAGTTAAGGCCGTGATTAACGCTTGGCCGGTACCAAAATCTGAAGATGATTCAAGTCAGGTTGTGACAGTTGAAAAGGTTTCTTGAGTTAAAAAGCTAAAATTTTGCGGAAAGTTTTAAGTGTAATAAAAAGCAGCCCTAGGCTGTAATGCCGTTCACTTAAGGTGAACGGCATTTTTATTTTTGGCATACCGTTGAGGCCTTGGTTTTACTGTTCTG
>NZ_JBRILT010000020.1:0-77957 GCF_052977065.1 Shewanella sp. 125m-1 | reverse complement strand
CTGAGAACTGATGACGAGTCACTAAGGTGATGAAGTAGTTGATGCCATGCTTCCAGGAAAATCTTCTAAGCTTCAGGTTAGTAGGAATCGTACCCCAAACCGACACAGGTGGTCGGGTAGAGAATACCAAGGCGCTTGAGAGAACTCGGCTGAAGGAACTAGGCAAAATGGTACCGTAACTTCGGGAGAAGGTACGCTCTTAGCGGTGATGGGACTTGCTCCCTAAGCTGCCGAGAGTCGCAGATACCAGGTGGCTGCAACTGTTTATCAAAAACACAGTACTGTGCAAACTCGCAAGAGGAAGTATACGGTATGACGCCTGCCCGGTGCCGGAAGGTTAATTGATTGGGTTATCTTCGGAGAAGCTCATGATCGAAGCCCCGGTAAACGGCGGCCGTAACTATAACGGTCCTAAGGTAGCGAAATTCCTTGTCGGGTAAGTTCCGACCTGCACGAATGGCGTAATGATGGCCACGCTGTCTCCAGCCGAGACTCAGTGAAGTTGAAATTGCGGTGAAGATGCCGTATACCCGCGGCTAGACGGAAAGACCCCGTGAACCTTTACTATAGCTTGGCACTGAACATTGAACCTACATGTGTAGGATAGGTGGGAGACTTTGAAGCAACGTCGCTAGATGTTGTGGAGTCAATCTTGAAATACCACCCTTGTAGTTTTGATGTTCTAACCGCGGCCCCTGAATCGGGGTTCGGGACAGTGCCTGGTGGGTAGTTTGACTGGGGCGGTCTCCTCCCAAAGAGTAACGGAGGAGCACGAAGGTTGGCTAAGTACGGTCGGACATCGTACGGTTAGTGCAATGGCATAAGCCAGCTTAACTGCGAGACATACACGTCGAGCAGGTACGAAAGTAGGTCATAGTGATCCGGTGGTTCTGTATGGAAGGGCCATCGCTCAACGGATAAAAGGTACTCCGGGGATAACAGGCTGATACCGCCCAAGAGTTCATATCGACGGCGGTGTTTGGCACCTCGATGTCGGCTCATCACATCCTGGGGCTGAAGTCGGTCCCAAGGGTATGGCTGTTCGCCATTTAAAGTGGTACGCGAGCTGGGTTCAGAACGTCGTGAGACAGTTCGGTCCCTATCTGCCGTGGGCGTTGGATGATTGAAGGAAGCTGCTCCTAGTACGAGAGGACCGGAGTGGACGAACCGCTGGTGTTCGGGTTGTCATGCCAATGGCATTGCCCGGTAGCTACGTTCGGAATCGATAACCGCTGAAAGCATCTAAGCGGGAAGCGAGTCCTAAGATGAGTCATCCCTAGGAATTTAATTCCTCTAAAGAGCCGTTCGAGACTAGGACGTTGATAGGCAAGGTGTGTAAGCGTTGTGAGGCGTTGAGCTAACTTGTACTAATGACTCGTGAGGCTTAACCATACAACCCTAATGGGTTTTATGAGACTGATGTTTTTACATCATCAAAATTAGAATAACTCTGAAAAGAGTGACGCTTAATGTAGTGTAGACTCAATAACTTAATTTCAATTACTTGCGCTAGCGAGTAACAGCTTTCTAAAATTTTTTACCTTTAGTTTTTTGAAAACTGAAAGTAATACAGAATTTGTCTGGAAACCATAGAGTTGTGGCACCACCTGAATCCATTCCGAACTCAGAAGTGAAACGCAATATCGCCGATGGTAGTGTGGGGTCTCCCCATGTGAGAGTAGGTCATTTCCAGGCGCCAAATTATTCTCGAAAGAGAAGCGATAAAGCCCGTTGCTAACGCAACGGGCTTTTTTCGTATATACGCTGCGCGAAAAGAACGACTCCCGATGTCGATTAGATTATTGCTCCTGCATAATCGACACTTCCGTCATCCAAGACGGTCGCCCGCCGCTGTGCTTAGCCAGAAACTGTATCCATATAGCTCACGCAAACTAACCATTCACTAAATCGACTACGGCTCGGCAAGTTTGATATTTGCTTTCAGGTAACGACTGCTACTTTTCTATCATTCCACAGTTAACATAAAACTCGCTGAGAGCGAAATTGCAAATAATCACAATTGATTATTGCTATTACTCCTCAGCTCTCATAGTTTAGCTGCAATGATGTTGCTAAGGGCTCTGTTTTAGGGCTCAAGCTATAGGATACCTAAAGGACTATCGAATGAAACTGGAAATGATCTGTACAGGTGAAGAGGTATTAGCCGGTCAAATCGTTGATACTAATGCCGCTTGGTTTGCTAGTACGATGATGGAGCAAGGGATTGAATGTCAACGTAGAGTTACGGTAGGTGATCGGCTAGAAGATCTTGTTTCAGTATTTACAGAGCGTAGTCAACATGCTGATATTATTTTAGTTAATGGTGGGCTTGGGCCGACTAGTGACGATCTCTCCACTCAAGCGATGGCTTTAGCAATGGGCGAGTCTTTAGTCGAGAATCGTATTTGGCGTCAACGTCTTGAAGATTGGTTTACTCGCAGTGGTCGTGTGATGGCCGAGAGTAATCTTAAGCAAGCTTTGCTGCCTGAAGCAGCCATTATGATAGACAATCCAGTTGGTACAGCTTGTGGCTTTGCGGTTAAGTTTAATAGAGCTTGGCTATTCTTTACTCCTGGCGTGCCATTTGAATTTAAACAGATGGTTCATGAGCAATTTATTCCTTTTGTTAAGCAGCACTTTGAGATTAGTGGCGATGTTGCATTAAGAAAGTACCTGACCCTTGGTCAAGGTGAGTCATCGCTCGCGGATACTTTAGAGAAAATAAAACTGCCAGAAGGGATGACTATAGGCTATCGATCTTCAATGCCGCACATCGAGGTTAAACTCTTTGCCCGTGGTATTGCTGCAATCGATCAACTTAATAAAGCTGAAGCACAAATTCGTTTTTTACTTGGTAATGCCATTGTGGCTGATGAGAAAATGAGTTTGGCGGAAGAGATCCATGCTCTATTGTTAAACTCTGGCCAAAGTTTAAGTGTAGCTGAATCATGTACTGGCGGTATGATCGCCAGCCAGCTAATTAGTTTTTCAGGTAGCTCATCCTATTTGCATCAAGGCTTAGTGACTTACTGCAATGAATCTAAAGTTAAAGTATTGGGTGTTAAACCTGAGACCTTAGATGATCACGGTGCAGTTTCCATCGCTACAGTAGAGGAAATGGCGAAAGGAGTTAGAGCCATACTAGATAGTGACTTTGCGTTGGCGACGAGTGGTATCGCTGGGCCAACGGGAGGTACGGATGATAAACCTGTTGGCACAGTAGCCATTGCATTGGCTACAAAAGGCGGAGTTTATAGTCAGATGATTAAACTACCACGACGTTCTAGGGATTTAGTTCGCAGCTTAAGCACTGCTGTTGCGTTTGATATGTTAAGACGTGAATTGCTAGGCGAGGCGGTTATTGTTGATTATGGCTCGATTGGTCGGTTTAAAAAGTGATCTTTATAAAATAATAAAAAAGCAGTATCAAATGATACTGCTTTTTTGCTTTCAATTAACACGCTATTACTCGTCAAATACGAGTACAAGTTTACCGGGTTTTACTTCTATTCTTTGTGTCATATCGGCAATCAGAGCTTGGTTAGACTCTTTAGTATCTAATACATACACTGGCTGAGTTTCTAGAAACTGCGTTAAAAACCCCATTAATTGCGGAGCGAATGAGCCTATTGCTTTTTCGATATCCTTCGGTTTTGATTCCACTTTGACTAACTGTAGATTACGTAAGTAAACACTGTGATTACTTGCGTCATACCACGGCTCTGCTTCAAACTGTGTCACCAGTTTTGCGCTGATAGGCATCATTGGGTTACGGACGTTAACGATTGTCGCCGCAGATACACCCATAGTGTTGGGCTTATCACCTAGGGTGACGTTAATGTCATTCACACGCAGATCGATACCAAAGATCTGATTCCCCTGTTTTATCTCAAAGTGCATTTCATCACTGAGATAACCCTCGAGTTCTTTTTCTGTGATGTTGTATTGACTGACACAGCCGGTCAATAGCAGTGCCGCGCCCGCTAACGCTAGTTTTAATAACTTCATTAACCTGTATTTCTCATCCCTGCTGCTACGCCCGCAATAGTTAACATTAAGGCTAGTTCAACATTCTGAGATGATTGTTCCTCTCTACGAGTTCTTGCAAGCAGTTCTGCTTGTAAGAAGTTTAATGGATCGATGTATGGGTTTCTTAGCTCAACTGACTCGCGGTTCCATGGTGTGTGTGCCATTAAGCTTTCGGCTTGTGTTAACTCAAGTACGGCTTCAATGCCTGTAGCTAGTCGCTGCCTTAATTGTACACCAAGATGGTGCAACTCTTTTGGCACTAAGCTTGTCTCGTAAAACTTAGACAAATTAGGTTCGGCTTTTGCGTAGACCATTTCTAACATAGAGATCCGAGTCTTGAAGAATGGCCAGTGCTTTTCCATCTCTTGCAAGAGTGGTAAGTCACCTCGCTCTGATGCTGCCTTTAGTGCTTCTCCTGCGCCTAACCAAGCAGGTAGCATTAAACGGTTTTGCGACCAAGCGAAGATCCAAGGGATTGCACGTAAGCTTTCGATGCCGCCATCAATTCGACGTTTAGCTGGACGACTACCTAATGGTAGTTTACCCAACTCGACCTCAGGGGTCGCCGCACGGAAGTAAGACACAAAATCTGGCTCTTCACGTACAATTGCACGATAAGCTAGGACAGACTCGTCAGCGAGTTGCTGCATACACTGGCGCCACTCCGGCTTAGGCTCTGGTGGTGGAAGCAATGTCGCCTCCATTACCGCAGAGGTGTATAGCGCAAGACTCTGTACGGCAAGTTTAGGTAAACCAAACTTAAAGCGGATCATCTCACCTTGTTCTGTGACTCTGATGCGACCGTCTACTGACCCTGGCGGTTGTGATAGAATCGCTTCATGTGCTGGTCCGCCGCCACGGCCAATAGTGCCGCCACGACCATGGAATAATGTGAGTTTGATATTGGCTTCTTGGCTAATGGCGACGAGTTTTTCTTGTGCGGTGTACTGTGCCCAAGCCGCAGCCATGACACCAGCATCTTTAGCCGAGTCGGAATAGCCAATCATCACCTCTTGAATACCCTTAGTGTAACCTCGGTACCAATCGATGCTAAACAACGCCGACATACAGCTAGAGGCATTATTTAAGTCATCTAAGGTTTCAAATAGTGGCACGACGCGTATTGGATGCGGGCAGCCAGTTTCTTTAAGAAGAAGCTGAACAGCTAAAACATCTGATGGCTGGCTAGCCATAGAGATAACATAGGAGCCCATAGCTCTGGCTGGCTGAGTTGCGACCAGTCTGCAAGTCTTTAAGACTTCTTCAACTTCTGGAGATGCATTCCAGTTTGCCGGGATTAAAGGTCGTTTGTTAGTGAGCTCACGTAACAAGAAAGACTGCTTCTCTTTTTCGTCCCAATGAGCATAGTCGCCCATACCTAGGTAGCGCGTTAATTCGGCAATCACGTCTGCATGGCGTTGTGCATCCTGGCGCACATCGAGCCTTAGCATATGAATGCCAAAACAGGCGATACGACGCAGCATATCGAGCAGTAAACCGTTAGCGATTAGGCTCATACCTTGATCACAAAGACTTTGGTATAGCATCATTAAAGGATCTTTTAGATCGCTTTCGTGCCAAATGATGTCGTTTGGTTCTACATCAGGGTGATGGCCTTCAAGTCTGCCATTTAAATAATCAATGGTGTTTCTGAGCTTGTGACGAAGTGTTCTCAGCACATCTCTATATGGTTCGCTGCTGTTATTGGTGTAAGCCTGCAACGCTTGGTTTGCACCTTCCATCGATAACTCGTTTACCAGTAACACAACGTCTTTTAGGTATAAACGCGCAGCGGTATGGCGGTTTCGGTCGAGTACCTCTTGAGTGACGGTCGAGGTGACAAATGGATTGCCATCGCGGTCGCCGCCCATCCAGCTAGAGAACCTTACCGGTGCAATATCGATTGGGAGTTGGGTATTCGTGCGCTCTTCAACTTGCTGATTAAGCTGCCTAAGAAAATCTGGAATGGCTTGCCATAAAGAAGCTTCAATAGTGCTTAAGCCCCAACGTGCTTCATCGACAGGTGTTGGTCGTTCGTTACGGATTTCATTAGTGTGCCAGATCTGCGCAATCAGTTGACGCAAACGCAGGTGGTGCTGCTTTTTTTCTTGCTCTGTTAACTGGGTATTTTCTAGTGCAGCTAATGAATCAACCACTGCAGAATATTTCTGAATGAGAGTGCGGCGAGAGATTTCTGTCGGATGCGCAGTTAACACCAGATCAATATCCAGTGTCTTTAAGCAGGCTAGCACCTTATCTTGGTCGATTTTACCGCCGAGCATACGTCCTAGCAACTGTTCAACGGGGTCTGGAACACAGACTAATTCGTCACAATTACGACTGATGGTATGGAACTGTTCTGCGATATTCGCCAGATTTAAAAATTGGTTAAAAGCTTTAGCAAAAGGAACGAGTTCGTCGTCGTTTAAAGAAGACAGTAAAGTCAGCATCTCTTCACGAGCGGCATCATCGCCTTGGCGAGAGCTTTTTGCTAGATGACGGATTTGTTCAATTTTATCTAAGAAAGCATCATCTAGATCGGTGCGGATTGTGTCACCTAAAATCTGCCCTAAGGTTCCAACGTTAGACCTTAGCGAGGCATACATGTCTACCATACGTGCTCCATATCGGTAAGCTAATCGATCACAATACCTAGCAGCGCTGTGCTAGGCAATGATCCAGATTAAAATATCGTGCTTGAATGTGTTGTACATCACTTTTTAGGTATGCCCATGTAAGTACTGACTATACTTTGAGCGGTAAAGTGGATGGATAATAGTAATTACTTTATACATGCGTGATAAATAAGCTTTTTTAATAGATCTTTTGTACGTTCGATATACGAAAGATCTAAAAACTCATCAGGTTGATGAGCTTGCTCAATACTACCGGGGCCGAGTACTAAGGTTTGGCAACCTAGCGTACTGATATACGGCGCTTCGGTGGCATAGTTAACCACTTCTGGCTGGCTTTCACTGAGTTGTGCTACCAACTGGGTCCAGCTGCCATCTTTTTTATCTGCAAACGCCTCTGAACCTGGGTATAAAGGCGCAACGCTGATACAGCCAGGATAATGATTGCACACTGGTTCAAGATAGTTGGCAACCATTAACTCTAAATCGGCTAGTGCGAGACTGGGGATGGGTCGAAGGTCAATATGTAGATCGCAGCAGCCACAGATCCTATTGGCCGCGTCCCCGCCATGGATATGTCCAAAATTCATGGTTGGATAGGGCACACTAAAGGCATCTTCTCGATAATTATCGGCTAAGTGCTGTTTTAGCTTGAGGAGTTGTCCTGTAACCAAGTGCATGACCTCGATAGCATTAAGTCCTTTTGCTGGATCTGAAGAGTGACCACTGCGACCAGTCACTCGTATACCTTGGGTAAAATGCCCTTTATGCATATACACCGGCTTTAGGCTGGTGGGCTCACCGATAATGGCATAATCAGGCGAAATTGATTTCGCTGCTGCAAATGCCTTCGCGCCGTTCATGGTCGTTTCTTCGTCGGCACTGGCTAAGATATGCAATGGACGCTTAAACTTATCCATTGGTAGCTCTTTTAGTGCCTCTAGCACTAAAGCAAAAAAGCCTTTCATGTCACAGGTCCCAAGGCCATACCAACGATTATCTTTTTCTACTAATGAAAATGGGTCCTGGCTCCAGCGCCCTTCATCAAAAGGGACGGTATCTGTATGCCCTGCCAGCAATAACCCTCCCTGGCCTTGACCAAACGATGCGACTAGATTGTATTTGTCACGAGTATCTGTCACAGGTACAGACTGGCACTGCATCCCTAAATCGCTAAACCAAGTATGCAATAGTTCTATGACAGCTTTATTGCTCATGTCGTGCTCAGCTTCGAGTGCACTAATAGAGGGTGTTGCAATCAGTTGGCTAAAACTACTTTTAATCTCTGGAAGTGCTTTCATTAAAAAATACCTAAATATATATTCAAATATATTGCATAATTAATTTTGCGTGTTAGTCTATCAAACAGCTAAGACAACTACCACACTTCGATGATCTGTTTAATGAGAGTATATATGTTCAATCTGGTTAAATTAATAGTAATTAAGGTTAATCATACCCACTTCCTGCGACGATAATCTTGTCATTAATGGTGTTCAGCCAGGGCTTAAGTTGTGCCCATTCTTTTTTCCGTTTTGTCATCTAAATTCAAGATTAAGGTTTTAAAGTCATAGACTATGAAAAATATAGCCATTATTGGCGCTAGTGGTTACACGGGCGCACAGATCACCTCTCTTATAAATGCCGAATCGACATTGTCAGTTCAAGGTCTTTATGTATCTGAAAACAGCCTCGACAAGGGCAAGCCTCTGTCTGAGCTTTATCCTGCTTACAGTCATATATCACTGAGCTTAAATCCGCTCACGGAGGGTGCTAAACAAACTATCGTTGCGACAGCTGATGCCGTCGTACTAGCGACTGACCATGCGGTAAGTTTGCACTTAGCTGCTTGGTTTTATCAGCAAGGGTTAGCGGTATTTGATTTAAGCGGTGCATATCGGTTTTCCGATATAGCACAATATCCTAAGTGGTATGGTTTTACTCATGAATATCCTGATGTACTTGCTAATGCTGTTTATGGTTTAGCCGAGTGGAATGCAGAGCAAATAGCCAGTAGTAAGATGATTGCTGTACCAGGTTGTTATCCAACAGCATCGCTAACAGCACTTAAACCTATTGCGCATTTGCTGACCGATGTTTTACCCGTAATCAATGCCGTTAGTGGTGTGACCGGGGCCGGCAGAAAAGCTCAACTGCATACCAGCTTTTGCGAGGTAAGCTTGACCCCTTATGGGGTACTTGGTCACAGGCACCAGCCAGAGATTGCCACTCAATTAGGGCAAGAGGTTATCTTTACTCCCCATCTTGGTAATTTTAAGCGCGGTATTCTTGCAACCATCACGGTGCAATTAGTTGCGGGCACTTCAGTTAGCGATATTGAAACAGCGTATCAATATTATGACTCTGCCGAGCTTGTCACGGTAAAACAAAATCAATTCCCTAAGGTGGATGATGTGGTGCAAACACCCAATTGTCATCTAGGTTGGAAGTTCGATGAACAGAATGGTTATTTGGTTATCGCTAGCGCTATTGATAACTTAATGAAAGGGGCCGCAAGTCAAGCGCTTCAGTGCATAAAGATTCATTTTGATGCGTCAGTAACAGCATAAGTTGGGAGGATGGAGATGAACATGACTAATTTTACAACGACGCAAGCTAAGCCCGTTATGGTGCTCAAGGTTGGTGGCGCATTGTTACAGTGTGAGATGGGAATGGAGCGGTTAATGCAAGCTGCAGCAAGCATAATCGCTAATGGCCAGCCTCTGATTATGGTGCATGGCGGTGGCTGTTTAGTTGATGAACAGCTAAAAGCGAATAGTTTTACATCGGAAAAGCTTGATGGTTTAAGAGTCACCCCGCAAGAGCATATTCCTATTGTAGTGGGGGCATTGGCGGGGACTTCAAACAAAATATTGCAAGCGGCAGCAATTAAAGCGGGTGTAACCAGTTTAGGTATGAGCCTTGCGGATGCTGGAATGATGACGGCAACAATTAAAGATCCGCAGTTAGGATTAGTCGGTGAGGTTGAGCCCAAAGATGCTAGTTATCTTGAATTTGTTTTATCAAAAGGTTGGATGCCAATTGTGAGTTCCATCGCAATTAGTGAAGAAGGCAAGATGCTAAATGTTAATGCCGATCAGGCGGCAACGGCCCTAGCTAAGTTGGTTTCAGGTTCATTGGTTTTACTATCAGATGTTTCAGGTGTGCTTGATGGTAAGGGCCAGTTAATTACGAGTTTGAATAGAGAGCAAGTCAATGAGCTGACCAAGATCGGTGTTATCGAGAAAGGAATGAGGGTCAAGGTGGAAGCTGCATTAGATGTTGCAGAGTCCATGGGGCAAACCGTACAGATTGCTTCTTGGCGTCATGCAAAGCAATTAATCGCGTTAAGCAAAGGCGAGACAGTTGGCACACAGATCCAGCCACAAATTCAGTAATAGGAGAGCCATCTTATGCAACATTTACTATCGATAAAAGATTTAAGCCAGCAGCAGTTACTCGACTTACTGGCTTTGGCGAAAAATATTAAGCGTAACCCTGCTGAATACAAACATGCTCTAGAAGGAAAAAGTGTGGTGATGCTATTTGAAAAACCATCGCTGAGAACTCGAGTGAGCTTTGATATCGGTATCAATAAATTGGGTGGTCATTGTTTATATTTAGATCAGCAAAATGGCGCGCTAGGTAAGCGTGAACCTGTATCAGATTTTGCGGCCAATATTTCTTGTTGGGCAGATGCCATTGTTGCCAGGACTTTCTTACACTCGACAATTGAAGAACTTGCTGAGCATGGCACAGTGCCGGTGGTTAACGCGTTATCTGATCTTTACCATCCTTGCCAAGGTCTAGCAGACTTTCTAACTTTGGCTGAACAATATGATGATGTAAGCAAGGTGAAGCTAGCTTATGTTGGTGACGGTAATAACGTGACTCATTCATTGATGTTTGGTGCTGCCATCTTAGGGGCTCAGTTAACCGTGATTTGTCCTCCAGGCCATTTTCCAGACGGAAAAGTTGTGTGTGAGGCGCAAGAGCTGGCTGCTAAGCATGGCGGCAAACTGACTTTGAGCTCAGACATTGCTGCGATCGAAGACCATAATGCGATCTACACCGACACTTGGATCTCTATGGGCGACTCAGCATCGATGGAGGAAATTGAGGCCAAGTTTAAGCCTTACCAAGTGAATGCACAGTTAATGCAAAAAGCAGGTGCTAAACACTTTATGCATTGTTTACCAGCGTACCGCGAAGTTGAAGTTACCGCTGAGGTTGTTGATGGCGAAGGCTCACTTATTTTGCACCAAGCCGAAAACAGAATGCATGCGCAAAACGCAGTGCTTGTAACGCTTTTAAGCTAATTAATTTCATAAAAACAACTATCAATCTGCATTAGCGGATCGACATAAAAAAACAGCTAGTAGGAAAATATGATGTCTAATGTAAATTCAGCAGTAAGTAAGCATGCAGGTGTTAAAAAAGTTGTTTTAGCGTATTCAGGCGGCCTAGATACTTCTGCAATCATTCCTTGGTTAAAAGAAACCTATAACGATTGCGAAATCGTCGCCTTCTGTGCCGATGTAGGTCAAGGCGATGCAGAGCTAGAAGGCTTGTATGAAAAAGCTATCGCTTCAGGTGCATCTGAGTGTTACATCGTTGACTTAAAAGAAGAGCTGGTGGCCGATTATATCTACCCGACTATCGCAACTGGGGCGATTTACGAAGGAACCTACCTTTTAGGTACGTCAATGGCGAGACCGATTATTGCAAAGGCGCAGGTTGAAATCGCACGTAAAGTGGGCGCAGATGCGGTATGCCATGGCTGTACGGGTAAAGGTAATGATCAGGTACGTTTCGAAGGTTGCTTTGCTGCATTAGCACCAGATTTAACCGTAATTGCGCCTTGGCGTGAGTGGGAAATGGTGAGCCGTGAAGACCTGCTTGATTACCTCGCAGAGCGTAATATTGCCACGTCAGCATCTGCCACTAAGATCTATAGCCGTGATGCTAATGCTTGGCATATTTCTCATGAAGGTGGTGAGTTAGAAGATCCGTGGAACGAGCCATCAAAAGGCGTATGGACCATGACAGTTGCACCAGAAGATGCGCCAAATCAACCTGAGTATGTGGCAATCGAGCTTGAGCAAGGTAAGGTAACCAAGATCAATGGTGAGGCTTTATCACCTTATAACGCACTGATGGTGTTGAATGAAGTTGCAGGTGCTCACGGTGTTGGCAGAATCGACATTACCGAGAACAGACTCGTTGGTATGAAGTCTCGTGGTTGCTACGAAACCCCTGGTGGCACAGTGATGTTTGCAGCACTGCGTGCGATCGAAGAGTTAGTGCTTGATAAAACGAGTCGTGAATGGCGCGAGCAGGTTGGCGCACAGATGGCGCACCTTGTTTATGACGGTCGTTGGTTTACCCCATTATGCGAGTCACTGCTTGGCGCATCCAAGCCACTAGCCGATTTAGTCAATGGTGAAGTGGTGGTTAAGCTTTATAAGGGGCAAGCCAGCGTTGTTAAAAAGCGTTCACCGAATAGTTTGTACTCAGAAGAGTTTGCGACATTTGGTGCCGATGATGTTTACAACCAAAAAGATGCCGAAGGCTTTATCCGTTTGTATTCGCTTTCAAGCCGGATTAGAGCATTGCATAGCCAAAAGTAGGTTATTCATCAGTTAAAGTTAGTGAGCGCTAACATTGTTGAGTTAGCGCTGTATAAACATAAAGATATATAGGTGGAGTCATCTCACCTGGCATTAGAGAGGAAGTCAAAATGGCATTATGGGGTGGCAGATTTAGCCAAGAGAGCAGCGCACTGTTTAAACTTTTTAACGACTCATTACCTGTGGACTTTCGCCTCATTGAGCAAGATATTGTCGGCTCGATTGCTTGGGCTGGCGCAATCACTCAGGTGGGTATTCTTACTGAGCTGGAGTGCGCAGAGTTGCAACAAGCATTGAATGAGCTGCTTGCGGAAACGATTGATAATCCTCAATTGATAATTACGTCTGGCGCTGAAGATATTCATAGTTTTGTCGAGCAATCACTGATCGCAAAGGTTGGAGATTTAGGTAAAAAATTACATACGGGTCGTTCTCGTAACGATCAGGTGGCCACAGATCTTAAGCTTTGGTGTAAGAAAGAGGGCGAGCATTTATTAATTTTACTGGCTAATTTAAGATCGGCGCTGATTGAACTTGCTGAGCGTGAGCTCGATGCGGTTATGCCTGGCTATACTCACCTTCAAAGAGCGCAGCCAGTGGTATTTGGACATTGGTGTCTTGCTTATGTCGAGATGTTTGAGCGTGATATTAGCCGATTGCAAGATGCATTAAAGCGCGCCGATACATGCCCGTTAGGAACCGGAGCATTAGCCGGTACCGCTTACCCTATGGATAGAGTTAAGCTCGCGCAATCACTGGGCTTTGCAACCCCAACGCTAAATAGCTTAGACACGGTATCGGACAGAGATCATGTGATTGAGATCTGCAGCGATGCCTCTATTAGCATGATGCACCTAAGCCGTATGGCTGAAGACTTAATTTTCTTTAATAGTGGCGAAGCTGGGTTTATCGATCTCGATGATGAGGTGACTTCAGGCTCTTCCCTCATGCCGCAGAAGAAAAACCCTGATGCGCTTGAGTTAATCAGAGGTAAAACCGGTCGCGTATACGGTAGTTTAATGGGTATTTTAACCACCATGAAGGCGCTGCCACTAGCGTACAACAAAGATATGCAGGAGGACAAAGAAGGTCTATTTGATGTGATGGATAGCTGGTCAATTTGTCTCGAAATGGCGGCATTAGTATTAAGTGGTTTAACAGTAAATCGTGATAAAACACTCAATGCTGCTAAGCAGGGTTATGCTAACTCGACGGAGCTTGCAGATTATCTTGTTGCCAAAGGTATGCCTTTTAGAGAGGCGCACCATGTAGTTGGTGAAGCGGTTGTCAGTGCGATTGCGAAACAAACGCCGTTAGAGGACTTAACCTTAGAAGAGCTGCAAGCATTTAGCGGTGTGATTGATGCAGATGTATATGATTGCCTCACTATTGAGTCTTGCTTAGCAAAACGTGAGGCCTTGGGCGGGACTTCTTTACCACAGGTAAAGAGTGCACTCGCCGCAAAGCAAACTAAATAGCGATTTAAAAAGCTAGCGAGTATAATAAATGCGGTCATTGTTAACACAATGACCGCATTTTTGTATCTGATAAGCTATCTGAGAACTTATCCGATACTCTGGCGAGTAATGACGGTTATTGGAACAAGTCCTCTTCAGACTTGTCGATAAAGATATCGCTATTATCTTCTTGATCCGTTACATACTCAGTTGGCTCAGTGCCGGCAATAAAGTACTCAAACTTACTGGTATAGTCAGTTTTTCGAGTCAGCTTACCTGTAGCTAAGTCAATTCTTGCTGAAACGATTCCTTCTGGAGGCGACATTGGCACTTCTGGTGTGCCTGTGAGTGCATCCTTCATAAACTCATTCCAGCCCGGACCTGCGGTTTTGGCGCCAGCTTCCGCTAGCGATATTTGATCTTTAGCACCGTTAGCATTCCAGCTTGTACGACCGAGCTCCTGGCTATGGTCATCGAACCCTACCCAAACTGTGGTAGCTAGCTTTGGATTGAATCCACTAAACCAAGTGTCGCGAGATTCGTTAGTTGTCCCCGTCTTGCCTGCAATATCTCGGCGCTTGACGACTCTTGCTGCACGCCATGCAGTACCGTTCCAGCCGGTACCTTTACTCCAATCACCACCGCCCCAAATTACACTCTTAAGTGCTTCAGTGACTAAGAAGGCCGTTTGCTCCGAAATAATTTGCGGTGCATATCGAGAGCCTGGACCGCCACATTGCGGCGCCTCATCGCTAGCAGACTGATGTTGTAGTGGTGCAGTGCTTGCTTGAAGCTCATTGGCCATCGCAGCGAATGGATCCACTGCAATCGCTTGCTCTGCAATTGGAGGCTTACAGGCTAAAGTCGGGTTGGCTTGCTCTACAATGTCACCATTAGCGGTTTCTACTCGCTCAATAAAGTATGGCTCAACTAAAAAGCCACCATTGGCAAATACTGAGAATGCTGTAACGACTTGCAGTGGCGTTACCGATGGTGAACCCAAGGCGATAGATTCGTTGCGTGGTAAATCGGCTGGATCAAAACCAAATTTTACTAATTCTGCAATCGTGGCATCAAGACCTGCATAACGCATGGCTCTAACTGACATAACGTTAATCGATTGCGCTAAACCAACGCGCAGGCGAGTTGGGCCACCATAAACATCGGGTGAGTTTTTAGGGCGCCAAGCCGTACCTTGTCTAGTATCAGGTTTATTAATTGGCGCGTTATTTATCAGGGTTGCAAGGGTGTAACCTTTTTCGAGTGCTGCACTGTAAATAAACGGCTTAATATTAGAACCTAACTGGCGCTTAGCCTGAGTCACACGGTTATATTGGCTTGTGTAGAAGCTAAAGCCACCCACTAAGGTACGAATTGCACCATCGTGTGGATCCAAAGATACGAGGGCACTTGCCACTAATGGAACTTGAGTTAATTGCCAGAAATTACCATTGTTGCGGATCCAAATTTGCTCACCCGGCTTTAAAACATCGGATGCCAATTTAGGTGCCTTACCTTGACGCTTGTTAGTGATGAACTTACGTGCCCATTTAATACCATCCCAAGGTAGCTCAATCGTTTCACCTTTAGCATTCATAGCAGTGGCAGTTTGTTCATTAACTGACAACACGGCGGCAGGGAACATACCTTGGAATGCACCAGTTTGTTTAAGCTTTGCGGTGATCTCTTCAGGCTCTAATGGAGTCGCAGTCCATAGTTCTTTGACTCGGCCGCGATAGCCGTGACGTTCATCATACGAGTAGACGTTATTACGCAGCGCTCTTTGAGCATCGAGCTGTAACTTAGAATCGACCGTGGTGTAGATATCATAACCACCAGTATATGCCTCTTCCTCACCATACTTTGCAACTAAGTAATCGCGAGCCATTTCAGAAATATAAGGGGCATATAGATCGATCACTGCACCGTGATATTTTGCGGTAATTGGACTATCTAGCGCGGCTTGGTATTCAGCGGTATTGATGAAGCCAACTTCATTCATTCGCATTAGTACGACATTACGACGTGCTTTAGCCCGTGATTTAGAGGTAATAGGGTTAAGAGTCGAAGGCGCTTTAGGTAAGCCTGCAATCACAGCCATTTCAGGTAAAGTCAGTTCGCTAACTTCTTTACCATAATAAACTTGAGCGGCGGCCCCTACGCCATAGGCACGTTGCCCCAAATAAATGCGGTTGACGTATAACTCGAGAATTTCATCTTTGGTGAGGAGCTGCTCGATATGGATCGAGATGAAGATTTCTTTTACTTTACGGATAATGGTTTTATCACGGGTCAAAAAGAAGTTACGTGCTACCTGCATGGTAATGGTACTTGCGCCTTGCTTTTTTTGACCTGTGGTCAGCATCACTGAAGCGGCACGTAAAATACCAATAGGATCGATACCTTTATGCTCGTAAAAACGGGCATCTTCGGTGGCGATAAACGCCTGTAATAGTGGTTTAGGTACTTCATCTAGTGTGAGTGGAATACGGCGTTTTTCACCAAACTGAGAGATCAGTTTTCCGTCACTACTATAAATACGAAGTGGTGTTTGCAGTTTTACGGTCTTTAGCGTTGTAACATCAGGCAGATCTGGCAACACGTAAAAGTAAGCTGCAACAATTGCAGCGATGCCAAGTAAACCTAGGCTAAAGAAAGCTATAAAAAGTCGTTTTAACCACTTCACCGCAATATTCCAAGAATTAAAATAAGAACAATAGTATATAAGCCGTGGCCGAAATGGTGAAGTCTTGTCTCCCGATTAGGTTGAGCTTTTTTCTTGGTGACTTATTTTACTGTGTATTTTTTTATAGAGATTTTGTCGAAAAGCTTATTACTTCAAAAATATTATTTAAATAATGATTAACAATTGACTCAGTTTTTATGACTGATGTTGGGTATTTTTCTAGTTTATATCGCTATCATAAAGAATAAAGTAGCAGTTATGTTGAAAATGTAACCTAAATCGGGTGAGCGCACACTATGGTTGCCTGTAAGTGAGTGTTTGGCGTCAAAAAAAATGCAATTGTAAATTGGCGAAACATTTTGTACAAATAGCTATAACGAGTTGATTTTGTGCTAATCTACTTTGGATACAATAACTATAAAAGTGACTATGGACTATGCTTTCTAATTTTTGGAAGCGTCAGGCTCCGCAGATGGTTGGGATAGATGTGGGATCCCATGAAGTCAAAGCGATTCTGCTGAGTAAGACTGCTGATGGGTATAAAATATTAAGTCATGCTGCCGTTCCTTTAAAAAAGGGAGCTGTTAATGATCATGAGATCCGTGATAGTGAAGCAGTAGTTGACGCGTTAAAGCAAATCAAACGCGTATTACCCAAGTCCACAAAATTTGCTGCTGTCGCTGTTTCTGGCTCGGCAGTTATGACCAAAGTTATTTATATGGATTCGGCATTAAGTGAAGAAGAGATGGAGGCTCAAATTGAAATTGAAGCCGACAACCTCATTCCATACTCGCTCGATGAAGTGAATATTGATTTTGAAACGCTAAGTACCAATCGTACCGATCCCACTAAAGTCGATGTGCTATTAAGCGCCTGTCGCAGCGAAAATATCGATAGCTTAAGTGATTCGCTCGATGCGGTAAATTTAGAAGCCAAAGTGGTTGATGTTGAAGGGTATGCGCTAGGGCGCTCTTTTGACATGATCGCAGGCCAACTACCGGATGATGTTAGCGACAAAGTGGTCGCGCTGGTGGATATCGGGGCCAACATCACGACATTCTCAGTTGTAGAGCATGGTGAAACAACATTTGTAAGAGAGCAAGCCTTCGGTGGTGAGCAGTTTACCCAGTCAATTTTATCTTTTTATGGCATGACCTATGAGCAGGCTGAAAAGGCTAAGCTGGAGGGTGATCTACCACGCAATTATGTATTTGAAGTTTTATCGCCATTCCAGACTCAGTTACTACAACAAATAAAAAGAACCTTACAAATTTACTGCACGTCCAGTGGTCGCGATAAAGTTGACCATATTGTTTTGTGTGGTGGAACATCGAAACTTGAAGGTATGGCTAATCTAATGGTTAACGAGCTAGGTATTCATACTATTATTGCCGATCCATTCCAAGGCCGCTTACATGCCGATGAGGCGATAAAGAGCCACCTCCAGCCTCAAATTAGTAAATATATGTTGGCTTGTGGATTAGCGCTAAGGAGCTATTCAGAATGGCGAACATAAATTTATTACCTTGGCGCGAAGAGGCAAGAGAGAAGCAGAAGCGTGATTACACAGGGATTTTAGCGCTCGTCTTCTTAGTTTCTGGTTTAGTGGTGTAC
Organism: Shewanella sp. 125m-1; assembly: GCF_052977065.1. NCBI lineage: Bacteria > Pseudomonadati > Pseudomonadota > Gammaproteobacteria > Alteromonadales > Shewanellaceae > Shewanella > Shewanella sp. 125m-1. Next base: position 59,908 of record NZ_JBRILT010000020.1, on the reverse strand, counting down.
CTGTCTTTAATGACGATCGATATGTTTATCGATGATCAAAAAAGCCGTAATGCCTACCTTCAATCTGAGATCCAACTTCTTGAGTCACAGATTGCCGAAATTACTAAAATTCGTACTCGTAAAAAAGATATTGAGCGACGCACTGAAATTATTCTAGGGCTGCAGCAATCGAGAAACTTGCCGACTCATGTTTTAGATGAGCTAGTGCGAGTGGTACCCCCTGGAATTTATCTTTCTAGCATCGAAAAGAAAGGCAGCATGCTGTGGATAGAAGGACGTAGCGAATCAAACAATAACGTTGCCAATATGATGAGAAAGATCGCGGCGTCAGTTTGGTTACAAGACCCTAATATGCAGTCGATTGTGGCGCAAAATGAAGAGCTAAGACAGCTACAGCGATTTACATTGAGGGTGACCATAATCAATGGCGATGAAATGAAAGGGGCTAGTAAATGAACCTCGACTTAAGTCAGTTTAACGATATTGATTTTGAAAACATCGGTGCTTGGCCGCAGCTAGTCAAAATTGTATTTGCAGCACTCTTAGCCGTGTGTGTTTTTATTGGTGGCTATTTTCTATTTGTTTCAGACGCGCTAGATACACTCAATGCTGAACAAGTTAAAGAGCAACAGTTAAAAACAGATTTTAAGTCAAAGTACCAATTGGCGGCGAATCTAAAGTTGTACCGTGAACAGCTGGCGATAATGGAAATACAGTTTGCTGAACTGCTGAAAATGTTGCCTTCAAAAAATGAAATGCCGGGCTTGTTGGACGACATAACATTTGTAGCGACAGATTCGGGGCTGAATATTAAGAGTCTAGATTGGGAGTCAGAAATCACCCGCGATTTTTATATCGAATTTCCGATTAAAATCATGGTTGGCGGTGACTATCATGAACTAGGTCATTTAGTGAGTGGAGTGGCAAAGTTGCCGCGTATTGTCAGTTTGCATGACTTTGTGATTAAGCGTAATGACTCTGGCGAACTGGGTATGGATATCCTGGCAAAGACTTACCGCTTTAAAGAGGGCGCAGAATTACCCGCTAAGGGTAAGAAGGGGGCTGCAAAATGAAAAAGCCGCTACCGCTTCTAATTGTGTCAGTGTTATTGGCAGGCTGTGTCGGAGATAAAAGCGATCTTGAGCTGTTTGTGACAACGACAAAAGCTCAACATGTTGCCCATATTCCGCCTTTGAAAGAAACGCCAAAATTTGAGCACTTTTCTTATCAAGCCGATTTAATGAGAAGTCCATACGTGCCGCCTTCAAGGGAATTAACTGAAGAAGTCATCGACACGACGAAGGACTGTTTACAACCGGATCTTAAGCGCCGTAAAGGGCGATTAGAAACCTACGCATTAGACAACTTAAGAATGCGAGGTACGTTAAGCGAGAAAGATGATATTTGGGCTCTACTTGAGACTACAGATGGCAGTGTTTACCGTTTAGGTGTAGGGCAATATTTAGGTCTTTATCATGGACAAATAGCTAAAGTAACACCACAAACTGTCGAAATAATAGAATTAATACCAGATGGATCTGGCTGCTGGACGGAACGCAACAGTAGTATGGAATTGACTGGAGAATAATAAGAGATGACTGAGGGAACAATGAGATCTTCAACCACGCCACAAGCCAGTTATAAGGTAATGCCTTTATTTAAGGCTATTATTGGTTTCGCATTAATCGTAGGTATGACTCAGCATTCGTATGCCGCTAACCGACTCATTGATGTTAAATATCACGCCGTAGTCGATCATCAGCTCGAGCTACAGTTAATTTTTGAGAATGATATTCAAGAACCCGATATCGATCTAAAGGCGTCTCCAGCTCAGATTATTTTAGGGTTTGAAGACAGTATTTCGGCACTAGAAAAGCAAACCTTACCAATTAAAACGGTAGGGGTTGAAACGGTTAGTACTGTGCCAAATGGTAATGATTTACAGGTTTTTATTGGTCTAGACAAGGTTAAACCTTATCAAGGTAAAGTCGTTGGCAATACCTATCGTTTAACCATTAATGACGAGGTGGCGAGCCAGAGTTCAAGTGGTAAAAGTCCGTTCGTTAATAACATCGAAAATATCGATTTTCGCCGGACTGCCGATGGTGGTGGTGAGTTATTAGTCAAGCTAAATAACAGCTCTGTGGCTGCAAACGTTGAGCAGGTTGGCGCCAAGCTAGAACTAAAACTTTATAATACAGAAATCCCGAGTGACTTTTTATACGTCATGGATGTGTATGATTTTGCTACCCCAGTTAAAAGCTTTGAAACCTTTAAAGAAGATCTAACTGCCCGTTTTCTTCTGGATATTGATGGTGACTATGAGTACAACTATCAGCAAGACGGTAGCTTATTTAAGTTAACGATGAAGAAAACAGAGCGCATGAATATTGTGAAGGAAGAGAAGAAATATGATGGACGCTCGCTGTCATTAAACTTCCAAAATATTTCAGTTAGAACCGTGCTACAGATTATTGCTGATTACAATAACTTCAATCTAGTGACCAGTGATACGGTTGAAGGGGATATCACCTTAAGATTGGATGATGTGCCTTGGGATCAGGCATTAGATCTTATCTTGCAAGCTAAAGGTTTGGATAAGCGAATCGAAGGCAATATCTTGATGATTGCCCCTAGTGAAGAGATCGCTATCCGTGAGAGCCAAGAGCTAAAAAATCGCCAGGAAGTAAAAGAGCTGGCTCCGCTATACTCCGAATACTTACAGATTAATTATGCGAAGGCTAAAGATATCGCGGCATTGTTAAAAGGTGATGATTCTAGTTTATTAACCTCTCGCGGCAGTGTTGCCGTTGATGAGCGTACTAACACCTTGTTAGTCAAAGATACTGAAGAGACATTGGAAAATATTCATCGCCTGATTGAGGTACTGGATATTCCAATTAAACAGGTATTGATTGAAGCTCGTATGGTAACGGTAAAAGACGATGTTTCTGAAGATCTCGGTGTTCGTTGGGGGGTCACAGATCAGCAAGGCGATAAAGGCACTTCAGGTAGTCTTGAAGGGGCGGGGGATATCGCAAACGGTGTGGTTCCAAGCTTAAGTGATCGCCTAAACGTTAACCTTCCTGCCGCTGTGGCTAATCCAACAAGTATTGCATTTCATGTGGCAAAGCTTGCAGATGGCACGGTATTGGATCTTGAGTTGAGCGCTTTAGAGCAAGAAAACAAGGGTGAAATTATCGCCAGTCCACGTATCACCACCTCGAACCAAAAAGCGGCATATATCGAGCAAGGTGTGGAGATCCCTTATGTTGAAGCAAGCTCTAGTGGTGCGACAACGGTAACCTTTAAAAAGGCTGTGCTATCATTACGTGTGACGCCGCAAATTACGCCTGATAATCGTGTTATTTTGGATCTTGAAATTACTCAAGATTCTCAAGGTAAAACGGTAGATACACCGACAGGACAAGCGGTTTCAATTGATACGCAACGCATTGGCACACAAGTGCTGGTGGACCACGGTGAGACGGTTGTATTAGGCGGGATTTACCAGCAACAGTTGATTAGCCGAGTGAGTAAAGTGCCGATATTGGGTGACATCCCTTATTTAGGCTTCATGTTCAGAAATAGCTCCGATAAAAATGAACGCCAAGAATTGCTAATTTTTGTTACGCCGAAGATCGTCTCAGAAGCGCTATAAATTATTTAGCCGTACAAAGCCAGTATAATTCGCTGGCTTTGCCGTTTTGGTCGATACATTTTCGATAGAAATGCATTCCCCGCTTGCCATAGATGGCACTTAGCTGAGATAATCAGCGGTCAAGTCTCAATAGAGCAAGGTAAGATTAAAGGTCAACTCCGTTTATTTGAGTTGACGTAGGCAAACTTAAATAAGATTCAGACGTATAAATCAAATGGCCGAAAAACGTAATATTTTCCTAGTAGGCCCTATGGGGGCTGGTAAAAGCACTATAGGCCGTCATCTGGCACAGATGCTGCACTTAGAGTTCCACGATTCAGATCAAGAAATTGAAAGCCGTACAGGTGCTGATATCGCTTGGGTTTTTGATGTTGAAGGTGAAGAGGGTTTCCGCAACCGTGAAACACAGGTTGTCGCTGATCTAACCGAAAAACAAGGTATTGTCTTAGCAACAGGCGGTGGTTCGATTCAAAGCAAAGAGATCCGTAATAATCTTTCTGCACGCGGCATCGTTGTCTACCTAGAAACAACTATTGATAAGCAAGTTGCTCGTACGCAAAGAGACAAGCGTCGTCCATTGCTTCAGGTTGATGACCCAAGAGAAGTGCTAGAGAACCTAGCCGAGGTGCGTAATCCTCTTTATGAAGAGATTGCTGACGTCATTGTTAAGACTGACGAGCAAAGCGCCAAAGTTGTTGCAAACCAAATTATTGAACAGTTAGGTTTTTAAGATATGACGAAACAAGTTCTGGTAGAGCTCGGAGAGCGCAGTTACCCAATTGAAATTGGCCAGAATTTGTTTAGTAGTTGCGAGCCTTTGGCTCGCTATCTTCAACATAAAAACATTCTAATCGTCACTAATGAAACGATAGCGCCTCTCTATCTTGAAAAGGTAGAAGCTATGCTGTCGGGTTTCGCGTGCGTGACTCCTGTCATTCTGCCCGATGGAGAGCAATATAAAACCCTCGAACAGATGAATTCGATATTCACTGCATTACTAGAGCAAAACTTAGGCCGTGATACGGTATTAGTTGCTTTAGGTGGTGGTGTAATTGGCGATATGACAGGCTTTGCCGCGGCGAGCTATCAACGTGGCGTGGATTTTATCCAAATTCCAACAACGCTGTTATCTCAAGTGGACTCGTCTGTTGGTGGTAAAACTGCAGTTAATCACCCATTAGGCAAAAATATGATAGGAGCCTTCTATCAGCCGAAATGTGTATTAATTGACACCAATTGTTTAAGCACGCTACCTAAACGTGAATTCGCAGCTGGCATGGCGGAAGTCATTAAGTATGGGGTGATTTGGGATGCTGAGTTTTTCCAATGGCTTGAAAACAACGTTGAAGCGTTGAAATCATTGGATACACAAGCGCTCGAGTATGCAATTAGCCGTTGCTGTGAAATTAAAGCCGAAGTCGTAGAAAAGGATGAAACCGAACAAGCTGTGCGTGCACTGCTGAATCTCGGGCACACCTTTGGTCACGCTATTGAAGCTGAAATGGGCTACGGTGTATGGTTGCATGGTGAGGCCGTTTCAGCTGGCACAGTCCTTGCTGCGATAACTTCAAATAAGCTTGGGTTGGTTGATGAGTCAATTGTTTGTCGAATAACGGCGTTATTAGCGGCATTTGATTTACCGATAACCGCACCCGAAACAATGGGTTTTGAACAATTCATTAAGCATATGCGCCGAGATAAGAAGGTGCTCAAAGGTCAGTTACGACTCATTTTACCTGAAGGCATAGGTCAAGCAGGGATCTACAGTGACGTTACCGATGAGCTACTGGAAGAGGTTATCAACTGCGCATAAATTATGTTGCAGGTGATCGGTGAACGCTAAACTCAATATAAAAAAACAAGTCTTCGATTATTCTTTGCTGGCTATGCCCTTTAGGAATAGTTGTGGATTTTTGTTGCCTAAAATTATTGCTAAGGCTTTATTGTCACAACTGAATTGGGGTCAACTTTAGATGTCGTTTTCAGGTGCTGCGCTACTACCAAGCCAAGATGCATTATTGCATCGTCTATTACATCTCAGTTTGTATGGCGAACAGTTGATGGTGTTAACCGGTGACGATGGTGCGGGTAAGACCACTTTGGCTACCGCACTGCTCAGTGAGTTAGAGCACCATAGCTCCGCATTAGTTATTTGTCCTAAACACTGCGATAGCGCTGAAATCAGGCGCAAAATATTGGTTCAGCTACTCAGCGATCCTGTATTTGATGATGAAACCCCTTTACCAGAATGCTTACTGAGTGTCATAGGCTCTCTGCCTACCAAGAGCTGTATCGTACTCGATGACGCCCATCTATTGCCGCTTGAGATCTGGGCAGAATGTATTGTACTTAGTCAACTATCCTTGTCTGGTAAGTCGATTAAAATTTTAATGACATCGCCTGCCGAGTTTTTTAATGATGTCACCAAACAGCTGCCAGCCCCCCTGTTGGAGCAAGTATTAGCCATACATATTGAGCCATTAGAGCAAGTTGAGCGCGAAGGCCTTTATTACACTTTATTAAGCCGTAGTGAACAGCAACCGTTTACTCCAAGGGATATAGTTAAAAACCGATTAGAGATGCAACTTGGCACACCTAAAGAAGTGGTTGGTTTACTTGAGCTTGCGCTTAATGGTGAGGAAGTTCAGTTACTGCAAAAGTCTAGATTAAAAACGATTATTATCGCTTCAACATTAGGCATTGTTGCCCTGCTAGCGAGTTGGTTGCTAATTGATAGTAATCAGAGCGCAGAAGATGTTGAGGCTAAAGAGGTTACGTTTGCGATTAATGCTGACGAACGGTTTGGCCCAGATAACACCTTTCTTATTGAATATGCCAAGCGCATCCTGCAGCATTACCGCCCAATACCTCATTTAGCCTTATCGGGTTTTGGCAATTTTGATGGTTCTAATGCAACTGAAGTCACTACATACGAAGCCAAGCAAATCTCGACGTTTGCAGCTGAGCAGCAAGAGCAAGTGAATGCAATACAGCCAGAGTTAAGTAACAAGCCAAATAAAGTACTGACCAAGGCTGTAAAGCATCGTGAAGAGGCGGCCCTAATAGCGGAAACTGTTGACTCGATTGCAAAGTTACCCAGTAGACCAATAGAGGGGTATACCCTGCAGCTGGCGAGTGTAAAAAAGATAGACTCTTTACGTAACACACTTTTAAGGCTTGAAGATATTCCTCAAGTTAAAGTGGCGCGCTATAAGAATCGGTGGGTAGTGCTACTCGGAGAGTTTTCTAGTCGAAAAAGTGCGCAAGAACAGTCGGCACTATTAATGGCTAAAACGGGAATTTCTGAGCCGTGGATCCGAGCTTGGCAAAATCTTAATGAATATGAGCTACAAGATGTACTTCCAACTCGTGAAATTCAATAATAAACAGAGTACAATCATCAGCTCTCTTTTTTTCACAGTGTTCAATCAATTTAAATGATTAAAAAACAAAGAGCCTTTTTAAAGTGGGCTGGCGGAAAATTTAAACTGATTGAAGCCTTATCAGAACATCTACCTGAAGGTGACCGCCTGGTCGAGCCTTTTGTCGGTGCTGGCTCAGTATTTCTCAATACCAATTATAGTCGTTACCTATTGTGCGATATTAATCATGATCTGATTAACTTGTACAAGATTGTGCAAAAAGAGCCTGAGAAATACATCAAAGCTGCTCAAGCGCTTTTTGTTCCTGAGATGAATGAAAAAGAGGCTTACTACAAAATACGTACAGCTTTTAATGCCACGCAAGATCCTTTTACGCGCTCAGTATATTTCCTCTATATGAACCGTCATGGTTTTAATGGTTTATGCCGTTATAACCGTAAGGGTGGCTTCAATGTGCCATTTGGTTCGTATAAGAAACCTTACTTCCCAGAAAAAGAGATCAGAGCTTTTTCTGAAAAGGCTCAAAAAGCCGAATTCCAGTGCATCGGTTATGAGCAAGCTATAGGTCTGACCCAAGCGGGTGATGTGGTGTATTGCGATCCGCCTTACGCACCTTTGTCATCGACAGCCAGCTTTACGACTTATGTTGGGAGCGGTTTTTCATTGGATGATCAGGCTTTGCTTGCGAGGCATGCACGCCATACAGCTATCGAGCGTGGTATTCCTGTACTGATTAGTAACCATGATATTCCGTTAACGCGTGAGTTATACCACGGTGCTCGTTTCGGTACGATTCAAGTTCAGCGTAATATTAGTCAGAAGGGCAGTGGCCGTAAAAAAGTCGATGAGCTGATGGCGCTGTATGATGATTCATACCATAACGAAAACGATTAAATTTCTAATCTCGTTAGGCTAGGGATTATGCTAATACCTGCCTAACGATAAACAGTAACGCAGCTACAAACATAATCGCTAATATTATGCCCATGATGATAAAGGGAACGGGTGAAGATGTCTGAAAGTCTCTTACGCGATTCTGCTCTGTTTGTACCCCAAAAAATGCCGCTAAAGTACTAGAGAATATGTGCCACAAGCGGCGCAGCATGTTGTTGATTACTTGCTGTTGAGTGGAGTGTTCTTACTGATAGGCGCGCTTTCATGGCCATATAACAGTTCAAACAGATCGATAAAGTGTAATTGATTGGTCTGGCTGTTACCGGTTAACCAGCTTTGCCAGCTTAAGTCGCTCATCTGTTCAGCGCAGCGATTACTCGGGTGGCTAGCAGGTAGACTAGGGTTGTACTGACTCGAGTCGCTATCGCATGCACAGGCTGTATTTGCTGCAATGTCGGTTCGATTTGAAGAGAGTGCGAAACTGGTTATCGCTGTAAAGCCAAGCGCAAGAATAGCAACAGATTTTAGCACTGCAGTATTCTGTATAAATCCTTTCATCACGCCTCCTTTTATTCACTTCCTTTGTAACTCGTCGAGATAGTATAACAAAGCAGGCTATATTTTAAACGTTTTTTACGTGTAAATCCTATTTCATTGTTTAGGTGAAATATTTTATCTCTGCAATTTAGCTGAAATGGGCGCTCAGGTGTGGAGGGCTATGGCTACAGCAGGTAGAATGGCGTACTTCTTAAACATTAAAGTGAGTTCGTTATGCGTCCATTTTTGATTGCTCCTTCTATTTTATCTGCCGATTTTGCTCGTCTAGGTGAAGATGTCGATGCCGTATTAAACGCGGGGGCTGATGTGGTTCATTTTGATGTCATGGATAATCATTATGTGCCAAATTTAACCATTGGTCCTATGGTGTGCCAGGCGCTACGTAACTATGGTGTGACTGCCGATATTGACGTGCACCTAATGGTGAAGCCTGTTGACCGTATCATCCCTGATTTTGCTGCTGCCGGAGCCTCAATTATAACTTTCCATCCAGAAGCCTCTGAGCATGTGGACCGTACCCTGCAGTTAATCAAAGAATCAGGCTGCAAAGCAGGTCTAGTATTTAACCCAGCTACACCACTGCACTACCTTGATCACGTAATGGATAAGTTAGATGTAATTTTGTTGATGTCTGTAAACCCGGGTTTTGGTGGCCAATCATTTATTCCGTCTACATTAGATAAGTTGCGTCAAGTGCGTAAGTTGATTGATGACAGTGGTTATGACATTCGTTTACAAGTCGATGGCGGCGTAAAGGTCGACAACATTGCTGAAATCGCAGCAGCGGGTGCAGACATGTTTGTTGCTGGTTCTGCCATTTTCAACAAGCCTGATTACAAAGCGGTAATTGATGAAATGCGCAGCGAATTAGCGACTGTTGAGGCGTAGCCAATGAGCACTTTTAGTCAAATTAAAGCCGTAGCATTTGACTTAGACGGAACGCTAATTGATAGCGTTCCAGATCTAGCCGCAGCGACTCGTGCGACGCTAGCTGAGCTGAATTTGCCACTGTGTAGCGATGATATGGTGCGCAGCTGGGTAGGTAATGGCGCCGAGATGTTGATGCGCAGAGCGCTCAGTTTTTCTCTTGATGCTCAAGTGAGTGAAGAAAAGCTGCAAAGCACTATGCCGCGCTTTATGCATTTTTATAAGTTAAACCTGCAGCAGCACAGTGTGCTTTACTCAAATGTTGAAACTGTTTTATTTCAGCTGCAACAAGCGGGCTATCAAATGGCAATTGTGACTAATAAGCCTTTTGAATTTACCATTCCATTATTGAAAGCATTCAATATTGATGGGTATTTTAGCATCGTGCTTGGTGGTGACTCACTGTCTAAGATGAAGCCGGATCCATTGCCATTAGAGCACATTTTGCATGAATGGCAGTTGCAAACAGAGCAATTATTGATGGTCGGCGACTCAAAGAACGATATATTAGCGGCAAAAGCGGCTAAGGTTGCCTCTGTGGGCTTGACCTACGGCTACAACTACGGTGAAGATATCGGGCTAAGCGGCCCCGACGCCGTATGTGAACAATTTAGTGAAATAACCGCGCTACTTAAACTGCGCGATAAAGCAACGGAGCAATAAACAAAATGACGAACCCTCTAACGAAACCCGTAGTTCTAAGCGGAGCGCAGCCATCAGGCGAGCTGACCATCGGCAACTATATGGGCGCGTTACGTCAGTGGGTTGCAATGCAAGATAGTCATGATTGCCTTTATTGCGTCGTTGACCTGCATGCGATTACTGTCAGACAAGATCCAGTTAAATTACGTGAAGCATGTCTTGATACGCTAGCACTGTATTTGGCTTGTGGTGTTGACCCTAAGAAGAGCACGGTATTTATTCAGTCTCAGGTTCCACAGCACACGCAGCTTGGCTGGGCACTAAATTGTTACACCCAGATGGGTGAGCTTAACCGCATGACGCAGTTTAAAGATAAATCACAAAAGCATGCTAATAACATTAACGTGGGCTTATTTGGTTACCCGGTGTTGATGGCGGCAGATATTTTGCTTTATCAAGCGAACGAAATTCCAGTAGGCCAAGATCAAAAGCAGCATTTAGAGTTAACGCGTGATATTGCCACACGCTTTAACAATGCTTATGGTGAAACATTTGTGATCCCAGAGCCATTCATCCCAGAGCATGGTGCTAAGGTGATGTCACTACAAGATCCGCTAAAGAAGATGTCTAAGTCTGATGATAACCGTAATAACGTTATTGGCTTACTTGAAGACCCAAAAGCTGTCATGAAGAAGATAAAGAAGGCGATGACAGATGGTCAAGAGCCACCAGTAGTCCGTTTTGATGTTGCTGAAAAGCCAGGTGTATCTAACTTAATCAGCTTAATGTCAGGCTGTACTGGTCAATCGATTGCGAGTATTGAAGCCGAGTTTGAAGGCAAAATGTATGGTCATTTAAAAGTGGCTACGGGTGAAGCCGTTGTCGGTATGCTTGAGCCGCTACAGCAGCGCTTTAAAGAATACCGCGCAGACCACGATTTCTTGGCTAAAGTGATGAAAGACGGTGCCGAAAAGGCACAGGCTCGCGCTGAAGTTACCATCAAGAATGTATACGAAAAGATTGGGCTTATCGTTTAATTTGGTATCTGGTCCTAAAATTGATTCAAAGCCAGCTATTATCGCTGGCTTTTTTATTGCTGCTTAAGTTTATTACTGAAGTTGTATTGCTTAAGCTTTCTTGCTTCAGTTTGATCGCGTTATTGGCGACTTAGCCAAGCAACAAATGCGGCAATAGCGGGCTCTTTGAGGCGGCGCTGTTTACAGCTGAAATAGAACTCAAATCCAGTCAAAATATCGGGTAAATCAAGCGCTACTAATACCCCTTTATCAATATCAGCTTGCACCATAAAGTCAGATGCCAGCGCAATTCCTTGGCCAGTTATAGCCGCTTCTATCGCTAACAACACATGACTAAAAATATGTTGCTGTTGTTCTGCGGGTGGCACTAAGTTGTTTACCACAAACCAGCGGTCCCAATCGAGCCCCAGTGCACCTTCATCAACCGTCAGCAATGGGTGCTTGGCTAATTCGTCCAGTGCTATGCTATCTAGCGCCAGTAAACTTGGGCTGATAACCGGAATTAAGCGCTCTTTATGCAGTAAGTGATGGTGGTAACCTAATTGACCGCTTTGGCCGGTGATAAACATATCTGCCACGCTGTCACTGAGTTCTGGGTCATCGGCTATCATGTCGAGACGGATTTTGATTTGAGGGTGTTGACGTCTAAAATCGCTGAGTCTTGGAATTAACCATTTGACCGCAAACGAACTGTACACAGCAAGGCGAAGTTGCTCGTTACTGTCACCGCTTATCTGCATACTTAAGTCACTTAACTCGTTGAAGATCCGTTCTAACTCTCGATATAGCAGTTCACCTTTGCTAGTGAGTTGCAGCTGCCGTCCCTCACGTTTAAATAAGCGTTCTCCGTAATGTTCTTCTAGCTGCTTTACCTGATGAGAGACTGCACTTTGCGTGATGCATAATTCGGCTGCAGCACGTGAGAAGTGAGACTGCCTAGCTGCGGCTTCAAAAACCTGCAAGGCTCTTAATGGCGGGAGTTTGCGCATAGTGACCTGCTCAATATATGAATTTAATAGGTGATCTTCATCATGATATTAATTTAATTCATGCATGGATAAAAAACATCATTTTAGTTTGGCTTTTGTGGGCGATATCATGCGCGCATATTCAGTTGTACTGTGGAAAAACAGATGAAATCTAACGTCATAATTGCTATGGCTATCCTCGTTTTCGGCAACCTATTTAGTGCGCTCTATGATGTCTCTATTAAATGGATGCCAGAGGGAAGTAACGCCGCGACTTTCTTGTTAATACGGCAAATACTATCGGTATTGATGTTACTGCCTTTATGGTTTTACGCTAAAAGACCGACGACTCAACATGTAAAAGTCCACTTTTTCCGCTCGAACACGGGGGCATTAGGGGCGGTGTGTTTGATTATGGGCTTGATGTCATTACCTATTGCGACGGTGAGCTCGTTATTCTTTTCTGCCCCTTTGATGATTGTGCTGATGGGCTCGATTTTTCTAAAAGAGAAGGTAACGCCAACTCAGTGGCTCGCCACCATTTTAGGTTTTATTGGTATTTTAATCTTACTGCGTCCAAGCGAAATCAACTGGTTTGGGATTGCGGTGCTGATCTCGGCTTTTACTTTTGCCCTGAATCAGCTCGCGCTACGTAAGCTGCCCGATAGCGAGGATCCAAGTGTGACCCTGATGTTGTATAACACGCTCAGTATCCCGCTGACATTAGTGATGGTACTGGTACAGGGCTTTGAGGGCGTAAGCTGGGGCTTAATCGGCATTGCGGCACTGAGTAACAGCTTCTTACTGGCGTATCACTGGTTGTGTGTATTGGCTTACCGTAAAGCGCAGGCGAGTCAGATAGCGATTGCTGAATACACCGGATTACTCTTTTGTGTGTTGTTTGGCTGGCTGCTATTCGATGAGTGGTTAGACGGTTTGAGCTGGGTTGGTGCAGGCTTTATTGTACTGCCATCGCTAGTTATTCCATGGATAGTTGCAAGAATGGCTAATTTAAAACCCAAAAAAATCATCGAGCAAAAGGCGGGATGATCTTTTAGGTGTTGGCGAAGGGCATTGTGATTAAGAATCTGTATATTCAAACACCTTAATCACTTTGCGCACGCCGGCGGTATTACGCGCCACTTCCACGGCTAACTCGGCTTGAGCGCGTTCGACATAACCAATTAAGAACACCTCACCATTTTCAGTGACGACCTTAATATTGGTTACATCTAAGTCTTTCTCATTGAGCATTCGACCCTTCACCTTAGTGGTGATCCAGGTATCGTTACTACGAGTCGTAAAAGAGGTTGGATTACCAATACGGATCTGGTTATGGATCTTGCCGCCAATCTTTAGCTCTTTAACAGTACGAACCGCTTTATCTCGCAGCATTGAGTTCGGCGCTTGGCCAATCATCAATACATTAGCGTTCATAACAATCCCGCTAATATTCGCCTGGTTTTTTAAGTCATCATGAGAAGCCAATGCGCTAGAGATATTAAAGTCGGCATTGGTGTCATCAATTTGAGTCTTAAAGCTGCGCTCGTCATTAACCATCATTGCACCGCCGACTGCACCGACCATAACGGCCCCAGCGCAGCCTTGCAGCATTAACACAATCGCGATTAATGGGAGCACTGCTCTCATGCTTGTTCGTCCTGCGGGAATAATGTGTGGTCGATGTTGTCACACAAGCAATGAATCGCTAGCAGGTGAACTTCTTGAATACGGGCGGTGACATTTGATGGCACACGGATCTCAACGTCGTTGACGCTAAGTAGGCCTGCCATCGCGCCGCCATCTTTACCGGTTAGCGATACAATTGTCATGTCACGGCTTAGGGCTGCTTCCATGGCTTTAATCACGTTACCTGAGTTACCGCTGGTTGAAATCGCTAACAAAATATCGCCAGGCTGGCCTAGTGCCATAATCTGTTTAGAGAAGATTTCATCGTAGCTGTAATCGTTAGCAATCGCTGTGATTGTTGACGTGTCGCAGCTAAGAGCAATAGCGGGTAGTGGTGGACGCTCAATTTCATAGCGGTTTAATAGCTCCGCAGAAAAATGCTGTGCATCACCGGCGCTACCGCCATTACCGCAAGCTAGGATTTTATTACCACTAAGCAGGCAGTGAACCATCATCTCAGCGGCTTTAGCAATTGATTCTGGTAGTGCTTCAGAAGCATCAATCTTAGTTTGAATTGACTCTGTAAAGCTGTCTTTAATGCGTTCTAACATGGATAAACCCTATGTTTATTTATGTCCACTTTTGGCTGGTGGTACATATGAAAATTAAACTATTTAAAATGCACCGCGGATCCATTGGATCCCTTGGGGATCGGCCGCAATGACATCGAAACGACAAATAGCATCGATTCGATTTAACTGTATGTAATGGTTTGCTGCTTTTCTAATTCGCCTTGCTTGTGCTGGGCTCAAAGCATTAACGGCACCACCGTATTGAGATGGAGAGCGGTATTTTACCTCAACGAACACCCAATCGCTGCCATCTTTCATCACTATGTCTATTTCACCAAAACGGTATCGCACGTTTTGTTCGACAAAGGTTAGCCCACGTTGCTGCAAATATTGCCGTGCTGCATATTCGGCAATTTGGCCTTGATTTGGGTTAGCTGGTGCCAAATTCGCTCATCCTTGTCGCGTTAATTTGAATATATCTTAAAGATTGTGCCGAGACTATTTGCTTCAGCGTATTTAACTGTAAAGTTTATCAAAAGCTTCCTGCATCGGCTTTATAGCGGACGCAAGTTACCTCTTTGATAGCGGCCCCAGCTGAGCTGGCGATTCAAGGTACCGTCAGGTTGCACCGATAACAAACCGCTACGCCCTGTAAACTGATAGCCAGGTAAGGCGCGCATTTGTGCCAGTTTACCGACTAAATCGAGCGCATCATAGCCCATAATAAATAGACGTTTACGGCTGTTACTCCAGTTAGGCCATAGCTCATTGACCATACGGGTTTCAGTGTTGGGCGTGATCAGCCATGGAATGTCGCTAATCGTTAAGTTATTCAGCTCATTAGCCGTTTCTCGGTCGTTACCTTCAACACGGCTACGGCTGGTGGTATACAGAGGCACAGGCTCAGCAAACACGCTAAAGTTAACGTCGATAAAAGGCTTAAGTAGCGCTAAATCTTGGCTGGCAGAAATCATATAGATAGCATCGACATCGCGACGGGAGCGAAAATCCGCTTCAATCTTAGGAGTCAAAATAGCCTTAATGCGAGAAATACGTTCTTTACTATCGATAACGCCTAAGGCTTTTTGTACTGTGACCTTCATTTTGTCGCCGCCGTCATAGTAATGGATTTCGGCCGGATTATTAGTCAGGGTTTGCCAAGCCTTATTGAAGCTTTCCGCCATGCGGTGGCCAACAGCATCATTGCTGACTAATAGTAACGGCTGTTCAACACTATCATTGTATAGGCGCTGAGCCGCATCAATGGCTTCATCGGTCGGCGATAAGGCAAAGAAATACTTATCAGGATCGGCGGTAAAAGTATCAATATGGTTCAAGTAAAGCTGTGGAATGGTCTTGCTCACCACAGGACTCACGGCGACAGCCTCTCCAACCGCGTTAACGGAAGCGCCTACAGCAGTCATATTCTGTAACTGCTCGACTTCAGTTTGCAGTAGTGGACCAATGATAAATTCAGCGCCCGATGCCACGGCTTGCTGGTAAGCGGCCTGTGCACCTGTTGCTGTATCGAAAAAGTTGAGTGCAACACTGTCGTCACCGGTTGCCATATAGTTAGCAATAATGCCTTGCTTGACGGTGCTAGCAACGCTTGCACGTGAGCCTGTTAATGGCAGTAAGACCGCGATATTTTTTGGCTGATAAGGCTGAGTGTTAAGTGCCTTTTCTAAGTCAGTGGGCAGTTTTGCCGCTGCAGGATGATACGGGTTGAGTTGTTGCCAGCTGCCTAAGTGGCGAACCAGATCGTTAGGGTCGACGGCATAGTGTTTAGCGATATAGGCCAGTTGTACCCAACCCGCAAAAATCGGGTTAGAGGTATCGTTGCTAAAGCTTAATAGGGTTTGTTCGTTAATCGGCTGTAGAGAGCGCCAAATAGTGTCGTTGACTTCTTGAGCCTGTGAGGCCGGTAAATACTGACTCAGTAAGCTCAATTGTCTCACTTGATCGATTGGTTGATTAACTAATTGATACAGGTGAGCCTTAAACTGGTAGTAACTGACCCATTGCCAGTTTGGCAGTGTCCAGTCGCTTGGATAATTAAGCACCTGCAGAGCATGATCATAGGTCGACGTCATCTCTAATACGCGAGCGGAAAGGTAAATATGCTCCGCCAGTAGCTCTGGTTTTTGGCTGATATCTTGCGCAATCGATTTCAGCGCTTTATCTGCAGCGCTGGCATTCCCTTCGTTGATAAAGGCATGCGCGGCGAGTAAAACATATTTATCGCGGGTTTGTTTATTTTTTTCTTTGGCAGCAAGGGCTAAATATTGCGATGACGTCTCGGTCACTGCGGATAAAGAAACTTGTGTCTTTTCAGTCTGTACCGGCGCAGAAGTCGTGCCGCAACCGAACAAAACCGCAGATAAAATTGCGATAGAAATAAATTTTGTTGTATTCAGTCTTTTTAACACGGGTCTTCACTCTGGTAAGATGCTGCTAATAGTTTAACCTGCTCTTCCGCTTGGCGAAAGTATTGTTAGAAACTCTTGCCAACACTCAATACAGAGGTAGTTATGGACCTGTCGGTCGCGCTTTACATTGTTCCCACACCAATTGGGAACCTAGGGGACATCAGTAGCCGTGCAATAGAGGTACTTAACCAAGTATCACTTATTGCCTGTGAAGATACCCGTCATAGTGGAAAATTACTGAGTCACTTCGGTATTGAAACTCGAAAAACTGCGCTACACGATCACAATGAACGTGATAGAGCGCAGTGGATCATTCAAAAGCTGGGTAATGGTGAAGCGGTAGCATTGATCTCCGATGCTGGCACACCGCTGATCTCAGATCCTGGCTACCACTTAGTTAAACAAGTGCGTGAAGCAGGATTTAATGTGATCCCACTGCCCGGACCATGTGCTGCGATTACGGCATTAAGTGCTTCCGGTTTACCTTCTGATCGGTTCTCGTTTGAAGGTTTCTTACCCTCAAAAGAGAAAGCGAGATTTGATAAACTTACCGCACTGAAAGATGATCCTCGCACGTTAATTTTTTATGAATCACCGCATCGTATCGTTCACAGCCTAGAGTCACTGGTTGAAGCGTTAGGTAGTGACCGTGAAATTGTGATGGCTCGAGAAGTGACTAAAACTTTTGAGACCTTCCTGTCTGGTCCCGCTGGTGAAGTACTGCAAACCGTTAAAGATGATCCTAATCAGCAGCGCGGTGAAATCGTGTTGATGTGTCACGGCCATCGCAGCGATGAAGAGTTAGAGTTCTCGCCAACAGTGATAAACACGCTTAAATTACTGTGCGAAGAGCTGCCTTTGAAAAAAGCCGCCGCCGTAGCGGGACAGATTTACGATATTAAAAAGAACGCACTTTATAAACATGGTTTATCCATCGGCCTTTAAATATTGTGCGTGCGAAGACGGTATTTGTGAAAGTCCTTGGTTTGTTAGTCTCGCTTAGGCTATAATCCGCGCCGAGTTGGCTAGACAGTTGCCGCGTTCGCAAGAACGGGGAGGAAAGTCCGGGCTTCAAAGAGCAGGGTACCAGGTAACGCCTGGGCGGTGTGAACCGACGACAAGTGCAACAGAGAGGAAACCGCCTGCTTGATTTATCAAGTCGGTAAGGGTGAAAGGGTGCGGTAAGAGCGCACCGTGCGGCTAGCAATAGTCCGTAGCAAGGTAAACTCTACCCGAAGCAAGACCAAATAGGGTCCCGTATGGCGCTGCTCGCGTTGGGACCGGGTAGGTCGCTTGAGCCTGTGAGCGATTGCAGGCCTAGATGAATAACTGTCCACGACAGGACCCGGCTTATCGGCCAACTCAACCTTTTGATGCAGAAGGCCTCACAGAAATGTGGGGCCTTTTGTTTTTAAAACGATTAATTCTTTAGAGTGGCAGTTCGAAAAGAAAGATAAAAAGTCATTTATTTCACTCTTGAACCAGAGTTAGGGTTTATCGGATATCAATGTCACCTCTTAATAAAAAGCCCGTTTACCGAAAAGTAAGCGGGCTTTTTATTACCTGTAAATCAGGTTTGTCGGTATAAATAGTATGACTAGAAATAGTAACCGAAATTAATATTAAAGCGGGTGTTAGTGCCGCCATCTCCCACCATAGTGCCGCCGATAAAGGGTTGGTTCTCTGCAACAACAAAGTCGACATAGGTATAGAGTCCACCTGCAGCAATAGCCATACCAGTGACATTCATAAAGGTATCAGCCAGTGCCGCAGATTTATCGGTAACCAGCGAATAATCGTTATAGAAGGTTAGGTTGGATATCGGGCCTATCTCTACAGGTAAGCTGTATGCCACGTTGGCGATATAAGTCGTGGCTTCTGCTGGAATAGAGTCGTAAAAATGATATGCGGCTACCACAATACGTTCTACATCCATGCCATCGACATCGTATTTGTAGTCGGTCAGCTGTAATTTAACGTTCCAGCGATCGTAGTTAACCACGCTGTGAATGGCTGCAGCGACATTATCGCCATCGGTGCCATTGGCAATATCAAGCTGTCCGGCTTGGATTGATGCGCCCAGTTCAACTTCGAGCTCATCGAATATTAAATTGTGAGCATAACGACCATTGAAGGTATTCACCTCAGCTGCAGCGTAACCGTCACTGGGGGCATCATAGACACCTTCTCCAGGTAAACGGATACCAACAACATCGTAGGCATAACGATCGGTTCGGTCTGAGACAAAGCCATCAAGGCCGCCTTGTTCGTCATTCTTATAGAAGGCGAGATCAATTTGGTTGTTATCGCCTTTATAGGTGTAGTTCAAGCCCATATCATGGTCATCTTCAAGTCCGAGATAGAAGTTAGAGCTGAAGAAGTAGTTGTTTGATGCGTAAGTTAACATACCAAAAGGCACTTGAGTGACACCAATTTTACCTTGTTGTTTGTCATCAAAGTTGTAACCAATCCAAGCGTGCTGAATCACATTCATGTACTCAAACCAGCGGTACTGGGCAGAAAAGATTAGGTCTTGATAATTGCCTGATACATCGATACGGAACAGGTCAAAATCAAAATCGCCACCACGGTCAGCATTGTCGTCATCATAGTCTTCATAGGTGTAATTGACACGCACGGCGCCGCCAAAATTGACGCTGCTCTCTGGTTCCTTTTGTTGCTCTTCGACGACGAGCAGTTCAGGTTCAAGCTGTTGAGGCTCAAGTTGTTCAGGTTCAAGCTGTTGAGACTGAAGCTGTTGAGCCTCAAGTTGCTCGATGCGGGCTTTTAACGCTTCTAGCTCTTCATCAATTGGGGTGGCGCTTGCATTCGCGGATAATGCAAGGGCGATACATGAAGCTGCAAGTGTGTAGCGGATCATCATTTATCCTTATGAGTTAAGTTTGATTTTTGTAGGTCTGTATTGGCTGTGCTGTCGGCGTCGCTATAGAAATCCGATAGCACGTCGGCTAAGTGAGTCCGCGAAAGTTCGCCTTGTAGGTCGCCATCGGCATCGACAACGGGGAGGGGGTAATCAGACTCCATTGTCGCGGGAATAATGCTTTCAAGCAGTGCATCTTGTGAAATAGGGGTTAGCTCTTCTACCTTGAAGTCTTCCATTAGCGCTGCTTCATCAGCTTTGGCGGCATCTTCTAGCGCTGCTTGGCACACCACCCCCTGAAAGCCTTCATCGGTAACGTAATAGGCATAGTTGGCAGGAATGCGCTTCATCTGTTTTAGGGCTTCGCCTATCGTGTCGGCGGTGAGGCGAAATGCGGGGGGCTTCATAACAGTTTCAACTGTTAGGGCTCTCGGACGGTTTACGTCTTTGACAAAAGCTTCAACATAATCATCAGCAGGGTTGAGTAAGATATCGACTGGCTCACCGACTTGAACCAGTTCGCCGTCTTTGAGAATGGCGATACGGTCGCCAATGCGGAGCGCTTCATCGAGATCATGAGTAATAAAGATAATGGTTTTATGTAGCTCTTTTTGCAGCTCTATCAACTGGTCCTGCATCTCACTGCGTATAAGTGGATCGAGTGCGGAGAAAGCTTCATCCATCAGCAGGATTTCGGCATCGGTACACAGGGCTCTTGCTAGACCGACGCGTTGTTGTTGGCCACCTGAAAGTTGAGAAGGATACTGCTCTTCATATCCGCTCAAACCGACAGTTTCCAGCCATTGTTTGGCTTTGGTATTTCTAGTGGTTTTGTCTACCCCTTGCACACTGAGACCGTAGGCCGTATTTTCCAGCACGCTTTTGTGGGGCATTAAGCCAAAGCGTTGGAACACCATGGCCATTTTACTACGCCGAAACTGTTCTAGCTGCTTGGTATTGAGCTTCATCACATCCAAGCCTTCAACCAGTATTTGGCCTTCGGTAGGATCGATTAATCGATTGAAGTGACGAATTAAGGTTGATTTACCGGAGCCCGATAGTCCCATAATCACAAAAATCTCGCCTTGGTGAATGTCGAGGTTAATGGCTTTAAGGCCCACGGTATGGCCGGTTTGTGCGAGAATGTCATCCTTAGATAAACCTTCTTTTACTAGCGGAATAACCTTGTTTGGTTTTTTGCCAAAGACCTTATAAAGATCTCTAATTTGAATGAGTGGCTCTTTAGATGAGTTGTTATTCATGATGGCCACTTCGCGTATGTTTTTGTGACCGTTTGGCGTAGGCCTGCGAGGTGCGATCAAAAATGATAGCGAGTGCGACAATAGCCAAACCGTTAAACAGCCCAAGAGTGAAATATTGGTTAGTGATCGACTTGAGTACTGGCTGGCCCAAGCCCTTAACGCCAATCATAGATGCGATAACCACCATTCCGAGTGCCATCATAATGGTCTGGTTAATACCAGCCATAATGGTGGGAGAAGCCAGTGGTAATTGAACTCCCAGCAAGCGCTGCATCGGATTCGCGCCGTAAGCCGTCGCCGCTTCTAGTACTTCTTTGTCTACTAGGCGGATCCCTAGGTTAGTTAGACGAATAACAGGTGGAATGGCGTATATGACCACGGCAATAACGCCGGGGACTTTGCCAATACCCAGTAGCATGACCACTGGGATCAAGTAGACAAAGGCAGGCATGGTTTGCATCACATCCAAAATGGGCGTCACCACCGCCTGAGTACGATTACTGCGAGACATTAAGATACCGATGGGCACACCCAATGTGATGGCCAATAGGGTGCAGACAGTAATGATGCTAAGGGTGCGCATGGTATCTTGCCACATGCCAAAATAACCAATCAGCATAAATGAAATAACAACGCCTAAAGATAGCTTCCATGAGCGGCTAGCAAGGTAAACCAAAGCGGTGATACACAGCAGTACAGCCCACCATGGCGACTGCACAAGCAGCTTTTCAAACCAGATGAGAAAGTCGAGCAGCGGATCGAATAAAGACTCGATAACATCGCCGTACTCGCGAGAAAAGTCCCGAAAAGCACCGTCTAAATATTTACGGATCCCCAGCAAAGTGGAGCGATCCATTTTCGGAAATTCGCTGAGCCAAGAAAAGTCAGCCATTACGACCTCTATTATTGTTATTAGGGATAATCTAGATGAGGATAAAAAAGCGAGGCTTAACAGGCCTCGCTTTGATAGTGACTTTTAGAGATCGGCGATGGCCAATTTCACTTTAGTGGCCACCTCTGCGGGAACCCATTCAAGCCAAATATCTTGATGATTGATTAAGAAGTACTCGGCAGCGATAGTGCCATCAGCCTGATTATCTTCCATCCAGGCCAATAAGCGGTTCATCTGTGCATTGGTTAAGGCGCGCTTGCCAAGATACTCAAATGCAGACGTTGATTTTTTAGCGAATGCTGCGGTAGTAATTGTTTGTACCAAGGCAGCAGGGTACATAGTGACTTTAGGATCGGCACACTCTGCTTGAGAGATACAGTCACTAAATTCTTTTGCATCGACACCACTACCAAAGTCCACTTTGACCATTTTGTACTTGCCTAGTACCGCAGTGGGCGCCCAATAGTAGCCAAACCAAGGTTGTTGACGCTCATAAGCTCGGGCAATCGAGCCCGCTAGACCGGCTCCTGAACCGGGATCGATAAGATCAAACCCAGCATCACCGAGCTTGAGTGCGCGAAAGAGGTTTTCTGCAGAGAGTTGGCAGCCCCAGCCTGCAGGGCAGCCATAAAAGGCACCGCGCTTTGGATCTTCTGGATGCTCAAAGGCTTTTACATTGGCGATCACTCCCTGAATGGTTTTCAGGCTGGGGTCTTTGTCGACCATGTACTGCGGCACCCAAAACCCCTCTTCACCGCCATCAGATAGCGACTTGCCGGCAATAACCAAACGCTTGTCAGTGACTGCTTGTTCGATAAGCTCTTTAACGCTGTTACTCCAGATTTCAGGCGCGATGTCTGGCTCGCCTTTTTCAACCATAGAGGTGCTGGTGGGCATGGTATCACCAGGGGTTAACTCGGCTTCGCAGCCATAGCCATGTTGTAAAATAAAGCGGTCAACGTTAGCGATTAATGAAGCAGAGCTCCAATTCATATCGGCGATAGTGACCTTGCCGCATTGTTCTTGGGCTAGGGCTTGATGTGTTATGCCGCTAAGAAGGCAGCCAATTAACAGTATACGTTTCATAAGAACTCCGTGCTTGAGGTTAGCGATCCTTTGCGCACGTGCCGTCTCTGTTAATCATTAGAGTTCAAACTAGAGGCAGTGCTTCACTTTTTCTGGTAGCAGCCTTGTTGCAGTCTAGTAAATTAGTTTGCAACAGATTTAAGGCTAGTATCGATCAAAATTAACACAGCTGCTTGGTGGTTAACAGTTAAGCAATCTTGCTTTGTGGTGTAGGGCAAAAAATACCTGCTAGATATGTTTAGAGTTCGAACTACTTTCTACAAATAGGGCTATTCACTTACAGGGTTACTCTATTGGCTTTCGTGCTCTCGCGTTATTGGCTCTACTATGATTGGCACCACGATTAAAGTTGGTCAGCGGTATGAGATTAGAAATTAATGGCTAATATTCAAAAAAACCGCTTATCGAAAGATAAGCGGGCTTTTTTTAGCTGTAATTTACGCAGGTAATTGCAATAGTTCTGCTTAAGCGGGTTTAAACAAACACTTTAGTCGTTTGAAAATAATCAAACGCGAAATGGTTAAGTAACCACTAACCGTTTTTTGATGTAAACGGAAAATCGTATCGTAGAGGCGGCGCACTAAGCGGCCTTTTAAGATTAACCTGTCATTCATCATGGTGCTAATTGCAAAGTTATGCCCGATAGCGACCACCATTCCGCCGTCGTTGTAGACAAAAGGTTTGAGTGGCTTCCCATCTAATAGGGCGACTAAGTTTTTAGCTAAATGCACTGCAGCGCGGTTAGCTGCCTGAGCTTTAGGTGGTACTTGGCTACCATCTGCTTGTGGAATTGCGGCGCAGTCACCGAGTGCAAAGATTGATGAATCAAAGGTTGTAACAAGCGTTTGCTCAACAACCAGTTGGTTAAGCGAGTTGCTCTGCAGGCCGCCTATCTCTTTTAGCCAGTCAGGGGCTTTAATACCTGCTGCCCAAAACTGCACATCGGCATTGAGCACTAGGCCGTCGCTGGTGAGCATACGATCGGCTTCAACGCTAGCGATGCGAGTATTAAGCATCACATTAATCTGATATTTCTCAAGTCTCAGTAGCGCTTGCTCAGACATTTTAACTGGGCCGTTTGGTAATACTCTATCGGCGGCTTCAATCAAGTTGATATTAAGCCATGCTGCATAAGGATTTTCGCTCAGTTCTGCACTTACTTTGGCAAGCTCTGCTGCGAGCTCTAGACCCGTCGCGCCAGCACCGACAATGTTGATGCTGCAATCTTTACCTGAACGCAGCAAACTGCTGATTTTGTGCCAGCTATCACGGGCTTGTTCTGGTGTGTCTAAGAACAAGCAGTGCTCTTTTGCACCTTGGGTCGCAAAATCATTACTGATCGCGCCAATGGCGATGATTAGGTAGTCGTAATCGAGTGTATCTGTTTCACCATTAGGCTTACGTACGGTGAGTTTCTTTGCTGCTCGATTAACGTCAGTCATCCAGGCTTGATAGTGCATGTAACCATTTTTAGCACCATGGCTAAAGTAACAAAGACTATCAAGATCGGTATCAAAGGTACCAGCGGTTATTTCATGAAACCGCGGCTTCCAATAATGGTGGGTTTCGCCTTCAACCAAAATCACTTCATCTTGGCTATTCACACTGCGACCTAGCATACTTGCGATTTCAAGGCCTGCTGCGCCGCCACCAACAATAACAATACGAGACATAGTAATTCCTCTAAGCATCAACAGATGCCGATGTAATTTGATAAGAGCCTTAGGACTAAAAGGGGATACGAAAGGTATGACCGAGTGCAGGGCTTTAGATGGCGCTCATTATAGTTACCGTTCTTTTTGGAACAATTAGCTCAAAAGGTAAATTACTTTTGCACACAGGTAACAATTGTTGGGTGAGGAATTATTGTTTATTGATTTTTAAGCATTTTACTTGAATTTTGTCATATGTATTTTGACCCACGCTCTGGGGTGTAGGTCAAAATAGTGGGAGTGCTAGGCTTGTTTAAGGCCGTGGCTTAAGTGATCAAGTAGCATACGTACCTTTGGTGAGAGGTGGCGATTTTGCGGATAAAGCGCCCAAATCCCCTCTTCTGGTTGACGGTTTTGCTCAAGCAAAGGCGTTAGCTCGCCTGACTCAATAAACGGCAATACGTAATAATCGGGCAATTGTACTATACCTATGCCTTTAATGGCTGCATCGACTAAGGCGTGGCCACTATTACAACTTAAACTGCCTCTAACGCGTACATTTCTGGTTTTGCCATTTTCTTGAAAGCGCCAATAATCCATGGTGCCGATTAGGCAGTTGTGCTGATCTAGCTCTGATAGCGAGTGCGGAATACCATAGGTTGAGATATAGCTAGGCGACGCGCACACATTTTGGGTACGACTGCTTAGCTTCTTGGCCATCATGCTTGAGTCTTCTAAGTGTCCAAGTCGAATCGCCAGATCGTAACCTTCATCAACTAAGTCTAACTTTTGGTTGGTTAGATTGAGTTTGACTTCCAGCTCTGGGTAGAGCGATGCAAAGTCATTAATTAATGGCGCCATGGTCATTTCGCCATAGGTGACCGGCGCGGTGATTTTGAGTAACCCGCGTGGGCTTGTCTGCAAATTAGTAATTGCACGCTCGGCTTCTTCTAAGCCATCTAATACTTGGCGACAATGTTGATAATAGATGCGACCAACTTCGGTTACCGATACCTTGCGGGTGGTGCGGTGAAACAGCTTAGAGGCCAGTCTGGTTTCAAGTGCACTAATTTGGCGGCTGACTTGTGCGGTTGATATCCCCAATCTTTGTGATGCCTTGGTAAAGCTTTCTGCTTCAGCAACGGCGACAAACTCACTCACACCTTCCCAATTAAACATGATGACTCCTTATGCGACAAGCTGACTCAGCCTTTATTACTGTATGGTAAAAGAGATTTGTATTAAGAGCTAATTATCATTCTATTTGAAATAAATATAATGAGCCTCATCAAAAGGTGAGTCATTGTCGCTAATCAGGTTAGCTAACCTGCAGCCCAGTGACATGGACTGCTTATATCTGGAGCGACTTCGCTCTCAGTTCGCGCTGGTCACTCAAGGGCGAAATACAGTGGATTGTTAGACGCAATCCCAGCCTTCGACTATAGATTAATAGGCTGCTAAATCGACTTATGCTCAGCAACCGCGAATTGTCATAGAGAGGTACTAACATGGCTGGTGGATGGTCAAGAGATGGTGCGGTGCAAGATCAAATCGACAGCAGTGTCGACGATGCCGTGGCAACCGCTAGAAGTAAACTGGTTGGCGGGATTAGCCTGCAACATTGTGAAGAGTGTGGCGAGCAGATCCCTGAGGCTCGACGTATGGCGGTGGCAGGTGTACGACTCTGTGTTCATTGTCAAAATGAACTCGATGGTGCTCAGGCAAAGCAACAGCTGTTTAATCGCCGAGGCAGTAAAGATAGCCAGCTACGTTAAATTTGCTGTGGCAAAAACCAGTAGAGATTAATTTATAACATGGCTTTGAACTAGCTCAAGCCCTAGAAAGCATTTCAGTAAATAATGAAGCCACGTTCCTAAAGATTATTACCATATGGTAAAGGTTAATTACCTATTGGTGGGATTATCAATATTGAACAGGTCGTTATAATCTTTGCCATACCCACAGCGGTGACACGCCGTATATAAAAGTTTATTAAGAGTAGGAATACAAGATGACAGCACAAACAATCAAATCAAAAGCCGCAGTAGCTTGGGCCGTTGGCCAGCCACTATCTATGGAAATCGTAGATGTAATGCCACCACAAAAAGGTGAAGTGCGCGTTAAGATGATCGCCACTGGCGTATGTCACACCGACGCATTTACATTATCGGGCGACGATCCAGAAGGCATCTTCCCTTGTATTCTTGGTCATGAAGGTGGCGGTATTGTTGAGTCTATCGGTGAAGGTGTCACTAGCGTTAAAGTAGGCGACCACGTTATCCCACTTTACACTCCTGAATGTGGCGAATGTAAATTCTGTAAGTCTGGTAAGACTAACCTTTGTCAGAAGATCCGTGAAACTCAAGGTAAAGGTTTGATGCCAGATGGTACTAGCCGTTTCTCTAAAGATGGCCAGATAATCTATCACTACATGGGCACTTCAACGTTCTCTGAGTACACCGTATTACCTGAAATTTCGTTAGCGAAAGTCAACCCTGAAGCGCCACTTGAAGAAGTTTGTCTTCTAGGCTGTGGTGTCACAACCGGTATGGGCGCGGTAATGAACACCGCTAAAGTTGAGGAAGGCGCAACCGTTGCTATCTTCGGTATGGGTGGCATTGGTCTGTCAGCGGTTATCGGCGCGGCAATGGCTAAAGCGTCACGCATCATTGCTATCGATATCAACGAAAGTAAGTTCGACCTAGCCCGTCAATTGGGTGCAACTGACTGCATTAACCCTAAAGACTATGACAAGCCAATCCAAGATGTGATTGTTGAGCTGACTGATGGCGGCGTTGATTACTCATTTGAGTGTATTGGTAACGTTAACGTCATGCGCAGCGCACTTGAGTGTTGCCATAAAGGTTGGGGCGAGTCAGTGATTATTGGTGTTGCAGGTGCAGGCCAAGAGATCTCAACGCGTCCATTCCAGTTAGTGACGGGTCGTGTTTGGAAAGGTAGTGCATTTGGTGGCGTTAAAGGCCGCTCTGAATTACCAGAGTACGTTGAGCGTTACCTTGCAGGTGAGTTCAAGTTAAGTGACTTTATTACTCATACAATGGCGCTTGAGCAAGTTAACGAAGCATTTGATCTTATGCACGAAGGTAAGAGTATTCGTACAGTAATCCACTTCGACAAGTAATTAGGTCATATAAAATAACAAGCGCTTTCGGGCGCTTGTTGTTTTTAAGAGGGTTGATTGCTCTCGATGTAAAAATTTATAGGAGTCGGCATTAAATGACCGTTGAAAATATCAGTGTCAACAAGAGCTTTGGCGGCTGGCATAAGCAATATAGCCACCAGTCTACAACCCTAAATTGCGCCATGCGATTTGCGGTTTATCTGCCGCCTCAAGCGTCAAATGGTAAAAAAGTTCCCGTGCTTTATTGGTTGTCAGGGCTAACCTGCACCGATGAAAACTTTATGCAAAAAGCCGGCGCACAGCGAATGGCTGCTGAGCTGGGTATTGCGATTGTTGCGCCAGATACCAGCCCACGAGGCGATGATGTTGCCGATGATGCGGGTTACGACTTAGGTAAAGGCGCGGGCTTTTATGTCAATGCTACCCAAGCACCTTGGAATCGCCATTACCGCATGTACGATTATGTGGTTAATGAATTGCCTGCGCTTATTGAATCTATGTTCCCGGTGAGTGATAAGCGCTCAATTGCGGGTCACTCTATGGGCGGCCACGGTGCGTTGGTGATTGCCATGCGTAACCCACAGGCTTATCAATCTGTGTCGGCATTTAGCCCGATTGCAAATCCAGTAAATTGCCCTTGGGGCAAAAAGGCACTAACAGCCTATCTAGGCCGTGATACCACAACTTGGGTTGATTACGATGCCAGCCTATTGATGCGTAAAGCGACTGAATTTGTGCCAGCTTTAGTTGATCAAGGTGAGGCTGATGACTTTCTTATCGAGCAGTTAAAGCCAGAAGTACTAGAGGCGGCAGCTAAAATGAGCGGCTACCCGCTAACGCTAAATATGCAAGAAGGTTATGATCATAGCTATTACTTCATCTCTAGCTTCATTGAAAACCACTTACGTTTTCATGCCGAGCATTTAGCGCAGTAAAACGCAATTTTCACCCGAAATACCGACGCTATAAGCCGCCAATAGGGCGGCTTTTCTATTACCTTTAAAAAGATTATTACCCAAGAGTAAAAGTGATTTGTATTGAAGGGGGATTATCATTATTTATCAGGAAAATATAATACGGATATTGATTTTAAACGCCTTTGCAAACAATTGCGGAGCACAATTAAGGTAATAAAATGAGCTGGATGTTTCTTTTTCTGGGTGTGGTGGCAGAAGCCTTGTCTCATGTGGCGTTAAAAGCCACCGATGGTTTTAGTAAGCCGTTACCTGCCGCTTTAGTGCTTCTAGGCCACCTAACGGCATTTATCTTTTTAGGCCAAGCGATGAAGGGCATGCCTGTTGGTGTAGTACACGCGCTTTGGGCGGGGTTGGCCATTGTTACTGTGACTTTATTGTCGGCGCTATTTTATCGCGAGCATTTAGATATGACGGCGTGGATTGGTATGGTGCTGGTGGCGGCTGGCGTGATGATGATTAATGTTTCACAAGGACACAGCCATTAACCGCGAATATTGCTGTTTAACTGAGACGACTATAAATTAAATCGAATGGT
The DNA here is from genome assembly GCF_052977065.1 of Shewanella sp. 125m-1. NCBI lineage: Bacteria > Pseudomonadati > Pseudomonadota > Gammaproteobacteria > Alteromonadales > Shewanellaceae > Shewanella > Shewanella sp. 125m-1. The sequence goes on along the minus strand of NZ_JBRILT010000020.1, from coordinate 30,781 downwards.
TGATTTTACATGTTGGTTTGATTGATTTTGCTCAAGGGGATTTGTGATATCGAGTTTGGGCAAGGTTACTGCAGGTGTTGATTCAGTTTTAACGGTGTAAGCTCCTAATGATGAAGTCACAGATAAAGGGCATTTTGTTTTAGTGCCTTTAAAGGTGCGTTTATGGTTGCGCTTTTCATTACAATAACATCGCTTATTAACTGGTGACGCCACACATACACAGATTACCACCTTGCTGTCCGCATATGATTAATAAGAGTATATTTTTGTTATTGAATACTTATCTCGCTATCTACTTGGCGTTGAGTCAATGATTCAGAATTGAGTTGTTGATTGTCATAATTTTCGATACAAACTGATTGCCAATAACCTGTTTTTCCTCCTCCAATAAGTCGCTAATCTAACCTCAATGTCGCTTACACAGGGTAAGAGATAAAATTCAATTGAGAGTGAGGTTGATGATGAAAGCAAACACTATTTTAGCAAGCGTATTATGTTCAGGCTTAATGATTAGCAGCGTTCAGGCCGTTGAAGTCGATTTTTTTGCGGGTGCGGCTGCTGGCTACCAAATGGATAAAGTTGATGGTGCGGTAAGCCATGACACTGAAGATATGTCTTGGCAGGGGCGTATTGGCGTGCTGATTGAACAGCAGCATCGAATCACTGGTACCTTTGCTTATATGGAGGATGAGTTCTCCAATTCATCAGCTGACTATAAACAAGAGCAGTATAGCTGGTTGTTGTCTTATGATTACTTAATCCCTGTACATAAAGATGTAAACCTATTTTTGGGTGTTAGCGCGGGTGTGAATGACAATAAAATTGCCGGCCGCTCATCCACAGACTTTGTATATGGCGTACAAGCTGGGATGCAATATAAATGGACAGAAAACTTATCATCTGATTTAGGTTATCGATACTTAGCGCAGGATTATAGTGAAAACGGTATCGATATTGATAATAGCCAGCAGATCTATTTATCGTTAGATTATAAGTTCTAGGCAACTCACTAACGCTTAATGAACTAGGAATGGCTAAGTGGAATGGACTCCGCTTGCTAGTATTTTTAATACGCTTAAAAGCGATTTTTCACCTGAAAGCGCCATTCCCAACTATTCACTTCAACCCCGGAGGTGAATGGCATACTTATATCAATATGAGCGACATTACCGTAGCTTGATTTTGATGAGTAAATCCTTGCACCAATACCAACGCTGCCGATGGGGGAAGATACTGCGTTATTTTCATCGTCACCACCAAATGCATGACCTACATCGGTAAATACGGCCCAACCGAGTTCCGCTAATTGGTATAAATTGATATTAGGATAGTTTCTTATCTCTGCGGTAAAGGCCCATTGATTGTCACCATATTGGTAATCATTGGGGTAGCCACGAACCCCAGTGTCATCGCCAAGAGCAAAAGGTTCATCCAAGTAGTTATTTTGTGAGGTGCTTAATCTGAGCTTTGAATAGGCAGTCCACTTGGGACTAATATGATAAAAATACTCGGCGGCGACATTGAGTTTATAGAAATCTTTTTGGCTGGTGGCAAATACGCCCTCACCATCCATCTCCAATAAAATCAGTTGATCCTCACCTTGGTAGCCGCGACTCGATTGCCAGTTTATGTGGTAACCAATCGGTGAGCTGTCGTTTAGGTCTCGGGTTTCGATACCTAGCTTAAAGTAATGCTGCCAACCAAAGTTAAAGTCCTCGTTGTAATTAATTAAATGCACATTCTTGAGGACTTTGAAATCATCTTGTAGATACTGATAAGCAAGCCATGGATAAAGAAAGTCTCTATCTTTTGGCAGCTCTGAGTTTGGGTAGCTATCGATATGGTTAAACTCGTGCTGGTCTTGAGTTATCCCGGTAATAAACCTAGAAACTTCCTCGCTATTGTGGTTTATCAGCCAGCCAAAGCGGGCATTATTGTAGAAAACGGAGTGCTGAAATTCATTAATATCCATACCGTTTTGCTTGAGAGTATCAACGCGCAGGTCATCCAAGTATTCGGCAGAGTACATATGGCTGCCGTCTAAGGTGTAAAAAGGTTTATTAAAATAAACATGTTTAGCCTGCCCATCGCTATTATCGTAAAAGTCAGCAGCAATAGTGGCGTGTTGGATATAATAAAATGGTGCCTCGACGCCAAACTTATAGCCCGTTCTGTCTGCATTTGACTGATATTTGATACGAGTTCGAATACCGTAACCGAGTAGATTATCTTCTTTGATACCGATGGAAAACTTATTTTCCCCGCCGCTTCTTCCTGCGCTAAAAGTGGGCAGTAGTGACCAGTTATCCCAGGTTTCGACTAAGATATTTTCGCCTTCATCAGAAAGGTCTGCATCGGGAGCGGGTGCTGAGTAGCTAATTTTAGCGTCACGAATATAGGCCTGTGAGCGCAATATACGTTGTGCTTCGTCTAGGTCCTTTTGGCTGACTTCATTTCCTTCTGAAAAGCTAAGTTTGTCGCGGATCACTGAGTCTCGGGTGTTAATATGTAGGTAGTTAGCCCAGCGATGAATGAAAAAAGTATCGGGGTCGGAGAGATCAAAAATATCGTTACTCTTGATCACAATATTCTTGGTCGGTTTTTTTTGCTCGTAATCTTCAGCGTGGTGGTTATCAGGAACTGCAGTTTTATTTTCAGCCGAAGCAACATCCATCTGGATGCTAAAAAAGAACACTAAGGTGATGCTGAAAACCCGCTTCATTATGTCACTCTACTCCTTGGCGAGAATTAATAGCGGCTAAAGTGTAACAAAACTATAACACAGCGTAAGTGTAGATTAGTCAAGTCATAACAGGCAGTTTTACTTAATCAGAAAATGATTTAGCGCAATAAAAAAGAGCGCCTTTAAGCGCTCTTTCTTTGGTGATTATTGCTGCTAGCGCTTACAAGGTACGCCTTGGCGGAACGGCAACGTTGGCAAAAATTAAGCCTGCAATAATGGACATAAAAATTAAAAAAATCTGTATCCCCAAATGAGATTGGTTAAAGATGGTCTCACCGAGAATTAAGGTATTAAGGCCGATATAGGTTTTACTACCAGGTACTAAGATCACTATGCCTTGCAATAATGCGATAGAAGCGGGTGCCTTCATCCAACGAGAAAACAAGTTAGAGTATACGCCGACGGCTAATGCGCCAAAGAAAATACCAATCGATTCGCCAAAGTAAATCCCGCCCAATATCGCCGAGAAAAAAGCGACAATGCCAGCTAATATGCCCCAGGGAGAGTCTTTTATTCTGGCTTTAAAGATAATAACCAGTGCCGTAGATAAGATTGGCACTGAGATAAATGTCGCCCATTGAGGTAGTGCTTCAGGAGGAATATAGCTTGTCTCGCCAAATAACGCCTTGCCAATGGCCATGCCGAGGATCACCCCGAAATAGAGCTTAAATAGCAGCATGAAGGCATCCATCACCCTTGCCGTACCTGAGATAAGGTCACGCGCTGCGAGTTCAGCTAGCCCCAAAGTGAGGGCAAGGCCGGGAATAAAGATAATAATGCCGGACAAGATCACCACAGGGATATTAACCGAAGGGTCGACGCGTGCGATAGCGAAGGCTGCAATAGCACAGAGGATCGCGGCAAGGGGCTCAAGCATTTCTGCCATACGTTTAGAACGTTCGGCGCGATAAACTAAACCGTAAACCATCAGGCCTAACATGCTAGACCAAAAAGCATCGTTCCAACTCGTGCCCATTAGCATGGCAAAGGCACCTGCCGATACACCAAAGGCGAGTAGGGTTAGTTTGGTACCGTATGGGTTAGGTTTATTGGAGATCTCTTCTAGGCGTTCAAGCGCTTCACTGAGTGTGCGCTGACCTGACATGAGTTCTTCAACCAGTTCGTCGGTTCTGGCTAATGAGCCCAGATCTAGCTCACCGGGCTTCACTCTGGCGACGTGGTTATACTCTTGGTCTTCGTCGTGTTGTAACACAAAGGTCATCGCGGTTGGCGAGATCAAGAAGTAACCTTCAATGCCAAGCACGTTAGAAACACCTTGTAGGTGAGTCTCTAGGCGATAGGCTGGCGTACCAAATTTATGCAGTGCTTTACCGAGCCGTATGATGAAACGGCGCTTTTCTAAAAATTCTCGATTATCCACAATCTTGCTTCGCTGTAGGTGACTTCAGGATTATTTATTTTATTAAACAAATGCTTACATTGTTTTTATCGTTTGTTCTATACAGATGTTTATTTGCCCTGTTTTGACGAGCGCATCTTAACCTATTTGAGCTAAAAAGGTTGCCATTTATTTTACATAATGTTCGATAATTGTAATGCTGTGGTTTTACTTGCTACTGAATAGGTCAACGTATGCCACTTGCTATATCCGCTTTGTTTATCAGCCTTACTGCACTGTTAACGATTGCGCTCTCTTTTAGGGTAATAAAACTGAGGCGCAGACATAAAATTGGTCTCGGTAGTGCGGGTAATGAGTCACTTGAATTGGCGCAAAGAGTGCACGCTAATTTATTGGAAAACGCGCCTATTACTTTGTTGCTGTTCGTGGTTGCAGAGATGAATGGCACCGGTGCGCTATTACTTTACGTATTTGGCACTGTATGGATTGTTGCTCGTTTGCTGCATGCAATTGGGTTAACTCAGGGGCGAGGCGGTTATCATTTCGGTCGTTTTTGGGGCGTCTTGTTAACTTGGGCTGTGATGTTAGCTCTAGTGCTGGCAAATTTACTGACTTTTATCTCCAGTTTATAGCGCTTAGCCAATGTCAGCCAAAAGCTAATAAGCCTTATTGTATCGACTTCAGTACACTGTAAAGTCAGGCTGAATAATACCCACAGCCAAATTATGGGATAAGGGGCTATACTAAAAAAAGCATCAACTTGATGCTTTTTTAGTCACACCTTGCAGGCGGAGCCTGTTATACTCCGCGTCCCCAACGTGAGAGTAACGTGGGGCGCGAAATCTGCGTAATTTTTGTATTTCAGTTAGGCTGCCTAATCCATGCAAGTAGAATCCACGTTATTTACCTTTCCAAAGTATCGCCCTGAGCTTACTCGCCCAGCGCCCTTCTTGCCTATGTCTCGCAAAGAGATGGCTAAGCTAGGCTGGGATAGTTGCGACATCATTATCGTCACCGGCGATGCGTACGTGGATCATCCAAGCTTTGGTATGGCAGTAATTGGCCGCATGCTCGAAGCGCAAGGCTTTAGAGTCGGGATTATTGCCCAACCTGATTGGTCAAACAAAGAAGACTTTATGAAGTTAGGTAAGCCTAACCTCTATTTTGGTGTGACCGCCGGTAACATGGACTCGATGATCAACCGCTATACGGCCGAGCGGCGTATGCGTCATGATGATGCCTATACCGCAGGAAATATTGGCGGTAAACGCCCCGATCGTGCCGTAACGGTTTACACCCAGCGCTGTAAGGAAGCCTTTAAGAATGTGCCTGTGGTGATTGGCGGTATCGAAGCGAGCTTGCGCCGTATCGCTCACTACGATTATTGGTCCGATAAAGTGCGTCGTAGCGTTATTTTAGACGCCAAAGCAGATATCTTGGTTTACGGTAATGCTGAGCGACCTTTGGTGGAGTTGTCACACCGTTTAGCCACTGGCGAGCCTATCTCTGAGCTGCATGATATTCGCGGCACGACAGTTATTCGTAAAGAGCCTTTGCCTGAGTGGAAGGGCATGGATTCACGAAAAATCGATCAACTACATAAAATCGATCCAATTCCTAACCCGTATGGTGCCGATGATGTCGGTTGTAAAAACCTGTCGGGCCCAACGGATGAGAAAATATTCGATAATGATGCGCCAAAGGCGATCAGTATCCAACCTGCCAGACCTAAGCCTTGGGAGAAGACTTATGTCTTACTGCCTAGCTATGAAAAAGTATCTGAAGATAAGTTTTTGTATGCCCATGCCTCGCGTATTTTGCATCAGGAGCAAAATCCCGGTTGTGCGCGCGCGTTATTTCAAAAGCATGCCGAGCGTGCCATTTGGGTTAACCCACCGGCATGGCCGCTGAATACTGATGAGATGGATGGCGTATTTGATTTAGCTTATCAGCGCGTGCCGCATCCATCTTATGGCAAAGAAAAAATTCCTGCCTACGACATGATTAAGACCTCAATCAATATTATGCGTGGCTGCTTTGGTGGCTGTTCTTTCTGTTCGATCACCGAGCATGAAGGGCGAATTATTCAAAGTCGTTCTCAGGATTCGATCGTTAAAGAAATTAAAGACATTCAAGATAAAGTGCCTGGATTTACCGGGGTGATCTCCGATCTGGGTGGCCCAACGGCCAACATGTATCGCTTAGGCTGTTCTAGTGTTAAAGCTGAAAGCACTTGTCGTCGTTTATCTTGCGTATTCCCGTCAATTTGTGGTCATTTAGATACCGATCATCAAGCGACTATCGACTTGTATCGCGCCGCTCGAGATGTACCAGGGATTAAAAAGGTATTGATTGCCTCTGGGGTGCGCTATGACTTAGCCACTGAAGATCCGCGCTACGTTAAAGAGCTGGCAACCCATCACGTGGGTGGCTACCTGAAGATTGCTCCAGAGCATACCGAAGAGGGACCGCTCAATAAGATGATGAAGCCGGGAATGGGCACTTACGATAAGTTTAAAGAACTTTTCGATAAGTACTCAAAAGAGGCGGGGAAAAAGCAGTATTTGATCCCTTACTTTATCTCGGCGCATCCAGGCACCACCAATGAAGATATGGTGAATTTGGCGCTATGGCTGAAAGGCGAAAAGTTCAAGCTGGATCAAGTGCAGAACTTCTATCCATCACCCATGGCAAACGCAACGACGATTTACCATACCGAGCTGAACTCACTTAAAAATGTGAAGCACAACAGCGAACAGGTTTCGGTACCGAAAAAAGGCCGCCAGCGTAAGTTACATAAAGCTTTGTTGCGTTATCATGACCCAGCAGGCTGGCCGCTTATTCGTGAAGCGCTTATCGATATGGGTAAAGAAAAGTTAATTGGTAATGGCCCATCTTGCTTAGTGCCAGTTGAGACGCGCCAGGAGCGTGAAGCGAACCGCAACAATAAGAAGCTCAATACTAAAGATGACGGTAAAGGTAAAAAAGCCTTTACCCGTTTCTCTGCTGATCAGTTTGATGACCGCAAGTCTGGGCAGGGTAAATCTGCTCAGAGTAAGCCGAGTCAGAATAAGCCAGGCCAGAGCAAAGCGGCGAACGCTAGCACGGCTAAGCAAGGCGCTAAAACAGGTGGTCAGGGAAATCCAAATTCAAATAAAGCCGCTGCCAAGCGACCGCCTAAAAAGAATGCTTGGGGAACCACGCCGAAACACCAAAGGTAACGCACCCAGAGTAAAACAACGCTTGGGACACTCAACTGTCCAAAGCATCAGCGATAAGCTTGCTGTAGCTAATTAAACTAAAATAAGGGAATATCAAGGATATTCCCTTATTTTTTGGGCTGGATCATGACTCAAGAAACGAATGACACAAACGATTATAGCGATGAGAGCTTTTGGCTGAAGGTGAAAATGTTTGCCAAAAAAGCCGGACGTGAAGTGATAGATAATGCGCTGTGTTTATATTATGCCGCCAAGCGACCAGATACGCCTAAATGGGCGAAGACGGTGATTTTTGGTGCCTTGGCTTACTTTATCTCGCCGATTGATGCAATTCCAGACTTAACCCCTATACTGGGATTTTCCGATGATCTCGGGGCATTAGCTGCTGCGCTGGCTATGGTATCTATGTATATCGATGATGATGTCAAAAACCAAGCCGCCGAAAAGTCGTCAGCCTGGTTTGATTAGTGAAGCATTGATACAGAGAGGCTTCACCGGTTAATACAAAGAGCTTTCGCCATCAGGGCGGTTCTTAAAGCGCCTATGTAGCCACATATATTGGCTTGGCTTAGCCATAATTGACTCTTCAACAATCTTATTAATAAAGCACGCGCCCGCGTGTTCATCTCCCTTAGGAAACTTATCTATCATTGGTTCTTTTATAGTGAGAGTGTAGTGGCCACTGTCGTTGTTACGTACAAAAACAACAGGCACTATGGCGCAGTTGGTGTTATCCGCTAACAAACTGGTGCCAGTGGTAGTACAAGCATTTTCAACTGCAAATAACGGCGCAAAAGTCGAGCGACGGCGACCATAGTCATGATCCGGTGCATACCACATGAAGGCACCATCATTGAGCGCTTCCAGCATAAACTTGACGTTCTTGCGATGAATCAACGTATGCCCACCTTGCGAACGTCCTTTTAGCTGGAAGTAATCAAAACATGGATTGTTGTTAGGGCGGTATACCGCCATGCCCTTTGCATATTGGCCAAATGCGCGGCCACTAAGCTCAAGGTTGAGTGAGTGCACGGCAATTAGCAGTGCACCACGACCTTCAGCCTTTAGTTTGTCGATATGCTCCATGCCAACTACAGTGGTGTGTTTAGCAATACGTTCATTCGACCAAAACCAAGCCATACCGGTTTCTAATAGGGCTAAGCCGGTGTTTTCAATATTCAGTTTGATTAAGTTATCGCGCTCAGCGTCACCCATATCTGGAAAGCACAGTTCAAGATTGCGCTTAATGGTGTGCTGGCGCTTCTTCATAAAGCCGATGACAATACGGCCAACAAGCTTACCTAAGCGTATTTGAATCGCATAAGGCAACAGACTGCAAAGAAAGCTAAGGCTAACGATGAGTAATACACCCCAATATTTGGGATGTAACATTGCGAGCGAGAAGGTTGGAACTGTGTACTTACTCATGAGGGGTTGAGCTTTTAGTGATACTGAAAAATGTCGCGCGAGTATACGCCATGTTTAGAGGTTGAGCGCTGTCTTATATTCGTTAATTGCGCTAAAACCAAGGCACAGCTTGATTTATAAAGACTTTAAGCTTTCAGCTAAAATTTATCTCTTTGTGATAGTGTTAGTCACAAATCATCGGAGATAATAATGAAAACAATAAAATACTCACAAATGGCCCTGTTAGCGGCGAGTGGCTTTGCATTGCCTGCAATGGCAGTGACCTCAGAACAGGCTGCTTTTTTCGATAATCTCGCTGCTCATTGTGGCAAAGCGTTTGAAGGAACTGTTACTGCGGGCAATAGCGCAGACTCGGCATTTAGTGGCAAGAAGCTTGTTATGCATGTGCGTGAATGCAGCGATACAGTACTTAAGGTGCCATTTCATGTGGGTGATGACCACTCTCGTACTTGGGTGATAACGAAAACGCCTTATGGCCTGCATTTAGCTCATGATCACCGTCATAAAGATGGATCTGAAGACAAGGTGACTATGTATGGTGGTATGACAGCCAATATGGGCATCGCTACTGAGCAGTCATTCCCCGTCGATGCTTACTCGATTAACAACTTTAGAGAAAATGCTTTAGATGTGTCGGTGACTAACGTGTGGCACATGTACGTTAAGCCGCAAGAATTTACTTACCGTTTAACTCGTGAAAATCGTGATTTTAGAGTCGATTTTGATCTGAGCAAGCCAGTGGCATTGCCACCAGTGCCATGGGGGCATAAATAACGAATTCTTATCCTGTAAAGGGGTGTGAAGAATGTGATTTACCTCGGTTCTAACTTTGAAGGACCTAGGACCTAGGATCTAGGTCCTATCCGTATCTGCATTTCCTAGAAGCTTCTTTTTCTCTACTTTTCTTCAAAAGTAAAAGATTGCCCTGCTAGAGCAGCTTCAAACATTAAGCCGCCTTTGGCTACGGTAAATACCGCCATACCATTAATATAGGCGGCAGTAGCAGCACTTTTACCGGCGCCCGCTGAGTTACCTGTGGTACCAGCCAGAGCATTGGCACCTATGTTGATGGCAACGGCCGAAGCTTGAGCGCTAAATTCAAAACTGCCACTGGTAAAGTCTTTATAGGCGGCCTCATTTTTAAAAAAGATGATCTCGCTGTAGGCCTGACCACCGAGCTGAAAACCAAAAGAAATTTGAGTTAGGCTGGTATTACCGGCATAGCTGCCAGCACGATACACTTGTCCTTTACCATAGGCGGCACCAATACCTATACCGCCTTTTCCTACCGTAGGAAATAGTGCGTAACCATAAGCGCTGTCAAAGAATTTTTGGGTTTCATTGGCTTGCTGAAAAGTGCTCTTAGCTTGCGCATAGCTGTCTTCTGCGAGCGCCTGCGGCGCTATCAATACGCTAGCAAGTAGACATAAGCTAGCGGTGACTCTTTTAATAAAACCTATCATTGGATTCTCCTCATTCCATTTTCGCTATGTCATAAACTGCTTAAACCTTAGCATAGCCTTACTGAACGGAAAGTGAATACACTTTTACAAAGCGATTGTTATCTAAAAAATTAAAGCGCCAACAGGGCGCTTTAATAGAGTTAGCTAAACGATGATAAACAGCGCGTTTACTCTACAGGCTGGCCCAATACATAATGATTAAACCATTTCTGATCCCACTCCATTTTAGCCTTACGGTGCTGGTATTTACTTAAGCCATGGCCTTCATCGGGGTAAACGACTAACTCTACAGGTACATTGAGGTAGTGGTGCAGCGTACGATAGAGACCTTGAGCATGACCCAGTGGTACACGCTGATCGCCTTCACCGATGTGAATTAACGTTGGGGTTTTGATGTTATTAGCATGGGTCAATGACGAGCCATGATCATAGGCTGCAGGCTTTTCCCATGGCAGGCCTTCCATAAAGTTAATCACATGCCCCGGAGTATCTTCAAGCATCCACTGCAGGCGCTGATCGAATACGCCAGCGCCAGAGCTTGCGGCTTTAAAACGATTATTGGAACTGATAATCGCATTGGTTAGATAACCGCCGTTACTCCAGCCCATCACGGCCATCTTGTTGCCATCGACAATACCATCAGCGATCAATTGATCGACACCGGCCATGATATCTTTGACTTCGATATCATGCTCACGACCAACAAGATCGGTTAAGAACTTATCGCCATAGCCAGTGGAGCCACGGTAATTAGGTGAAAGTAGAGCCCATCCATTAGCGGTGAAGGTCGAACGTCCGTAAGATCTATGCTGCAGGGCATAAGGCGTCGCTGATGTTGGCCCCCCATGAATTTGCACGATTAATGGCAAGGGGCCATCTTCTTTTTTGTATCCAGCCGGTAGATCGAGTATGCCTTCAACCACACTACCGTCTGGCGCCGTCCATTTAACAATAGAGACCTGCGGCAGTTTCCAGCTATCAACTTGTGGATTGATATTGGTTATACGTTTAGCCTTGGCACGGCTACTGTTGGCATCTGCAATAAACATGTCAGAGAAATGATCTAAGCCGTTATGGCTAAAAGCGACGGACTTACCATTTTGACTAAAGCTATAACTACCGATCACCATGTCACCGGGAATTACGCTGCGAGTATCGCCTTGTTCGCCATCATCGATTTCAGTACAGAACAGTTTGACGCGGCCATGATCGGCGCCGCGATAGCAGATCTCATCACTGTTTGGCCGCCAAGTAAGATCGCTTGAGTTCAGTGTCACATCGTCTGGGCGAGAGATCTCAAGCGATGGTTTATCTGTGGCTTTGGCATCGGCAATAAATAGCTGGCCTGGATGACCGTCGAAATCGATTCTAAACGCTAATTCGGTATTGTTGTCTTGCCAAGCAAGGCCGAGCAGCCAGCCATATGGCGAAGGGGCATTGTCACGCCATTGGGGGTCTGCCAGCACGCTGTTCTGCTGGGTGGTCGTATCGAAAATTTCAACATCAGACCAACCTTCTAAGAACACCAGTTCGTTATCTGTGGTGGTGATACGGGCTATCTTGCTGCCATCTTGGCTAACCTTAAACTCCCAAACAACCTTATCGTCATCTAGGAGTAATGTCTGCTTAAAATGCTCAAGGTCGAGCTGATATAGTGGATTGGTTTTTTGTTCGCCGTGGCCATACTTTGGAGCGCTGTGATCGGCGCGCATTGCTGCCCACTGATCTTTATCGGTTGTGGTTTTAGTGGTTAGAAAATACAGGCTTTTACCGTCATGACTGAGCTCAAAGCCTGTGACGCCTTCGGCTTCTTTAGTCATAGGTTGGCTATCGCCACTTGAGATGGATAAACGGAAGACTTGAGTTTTACCGTTGAATGGTGCCTTTGCACCTTCTTGCTTTATTTTTCCTAGGTAGTAAACGTATTCACCGTCTGGGCTCCACTGTGGGCTAGACTCGCTCTCGTTAGTAAAGGTCAGACGCTTTGGTTGGCGAGACTGAGTATCAACTAACCATAAGTCGCGCTGGCTTTTATCAAGCTCCTTGTCCCAGCGGGACTCTAACCACACCGCTTGCTTACCATTAGGGCTAAGGGTTACTGCGCCCATATTACCGATATCAAAGAAGTCATCAATGCTGATGTCGTGCGTTCTCTCTACCGCCATGGCGGAGAAACTGCTGCCGAACAGTGCGGCAGCAAGCAACGATAGCTTGTGTGATTGTTTCATGTATTAATTCCTACCCTTCAATAAGTTAACTTGCATTTATTATTTTTTTTTTGATATTTTCTTGAAATAAGGGCTAATACACTAGCGTAACTTTTACGCGGTTGGCTATGAAAAAAATTCATTCAATGGTGTTTATTTGTGATAAATCAAAAACAGACTTAGTTAATCTTCCGGCTGCTGATTAGCAGACTTTGCCACTAACTTTTTACCTATGATCAAGATAGGGGCAAGCACAAACAGCGAGATAATAAACCACTGGAAATTATTGCCTCCTGCAACGGCTGCCGTTTGTAGTTGCAGTTGGCTGGAAAGCAAGCTCGCGACTCGCTCTGGCGTGGCTTCCAACATCCCTTGGTTCAAGACTTGAGTCATGGCCGTTTGATACTGGATGAAATTGCTGTTCATTTGATTGAAATTTTCGCCTAGCACACCCATGGTGCTGGTGGACTCAATACTCATCATTCTAGAGAACAACGCCATGCCCATCAGACCCCCTAAGGTTCTAAAGAGGTAGAAGTAACTTACGCCCTGTGAAATATGATCTTTTTTAAAACTCGATAAAATAGAGATAGACACGGTGACATTGAGCAAGCCGACGCCAAGCCCGCGTAAGATCAATGCAGGCAGCATATCACTTGCGCCACTACTGGCGCTGCTACCTGATAGCGAGACGCTCGAGAGCAAGATCATTAGCACACCAATGGGCACCACGGCGTCGGGTTTGAGTCTTGGGTGATTACAGATCCAGATACTAATTAGTAAGCCGACAAACATGCTGGCAAAAGCGGGCACTTGCAGCCAGCCTTGCTCGCTATGGCTGTAGCGCAATACACTGCCAAGGTAAACGCTGATCAGCATAGAAGTGCCAAGCACGGCAAAGCCTGCAAGGGCAGCGTTGTACATCGACACTTTATTCTTTAACGGGCTTAATACATCGCTACGAATGAACTCGCCACGACCAAGCTGCTTCGCGATAACGAATACACATAAGAGAATCAATGCCGCGGTGACCAGAGTCATCTGAGTAAACTCTGGACTATCGAACCAGTTATAGTACTGGCCACGCATCAAGACTAGCGTGATCCCGGTGATGGCAGCGCTCATGGTAATCGCTTGTAGCGCGTTAAATTTCAGGACCTGTATCGCGTCGATATAATCGAGTGGCCGTAACCATAACCAGGCCAAAATGAGCAGGTAAAGGCTCGATTGTGCCGCAAAGGTGAGTTGCCATAAGGCGTTCTCGGCTAGCTCGGCGATAAGCCAAGGGTAGACGCCCATAGGTAGCAGAGTTGTCATTAGCATCATGCAACCTTCAGCAATAGCTATGTCCTTAAGTGACAGGTTACGCAGCACCAACACCTGCACTGCCACTAACATACAGCTTGCTGCAATCCCGATAACGCCCCAGCCAATAAAGTGCCCCACGACATTGCTGCTAAAACCTAATAGTAAACTGCTTAACAAGCCAAGAGCGGTGCCCATGGTTAGCAGGCGCTTTGCGCCTATGCGGTAACTTAGCCATGAGGCCAAAGGCAGGGTCAGTAATTGCGCTAAGATATAAGCAATATTGAACCAAGAAGCATTGTCAGCCGATAGGCTTAATGTTCCGGCAATGTTACTGGCACTGGCATTGTAGATAGCCGAGGTGATGCCAAATGGGATCATTGCCAGGGTCACAATTAGCATAAGTTCGAGGCGGCGGTTCATGGAATTAACTCTGAATAAGTGAAAGACTTAGCTATTGGTGCTATTGGTGTTAATCGTGACTTCTGCCGATAGCCCTGGAACGACTCGGCCTTTTAATGCCGACGGGATCATCAGTTTGATCTTTACTGGTACTCGCTGCACCACCTTGACGAAATTACCGGTGGCATTGTCAGGAGGCAAGAGGCTGAACTGCGCACCTGTTGATGGCGAAGTGCTGCTCACCGTGCCAGTGAGTGTTGAGTCAGGGAACATATCCAGTATCACCTCTACGGCCTGTCCGGGTTGAATATGGGTTAGCTGAGTTTCTTTAAAGTTGGCTTCTATCCATAATTCACCGGTTGGCACAATGGCCAATACGCCAGAACCTGCTTGGACAAACTTACCGAGTTGTAGGGCGCGATTACCGATCCGGCCAGAGATCGGCGCTAGAATTTGGGTATCTTGCAGTTCTAGTTCGGCTAGCGCTAAGCTTGCTTGTGCTTGTTGCTGCTGTGCAAGAATGTGAGTGCGATCTGTCTCTAGGTTAATAAGCTGCTGCTTGGCTGCTGATAACTTAAACTTAGCCGCCTCAAGGTTGGCATTGGCTATGCGAGTCTTGTTCGCTTGCGCATCGTGCTGTGTTTTGCTGACAGCATCGGTCTTAACCAATTTTGCATACCTAATGAGCTCCTTTTGCTCGAAGTCATGGTTCGCCTCTGCGACCTCCAAATGAGCCGCAGTTTCATCGATATTGACGTGTTGTAGCGCGGTGCGACTCTGGTTGCTATCGAGTGATGCACTCGCCATGGCTAACGCCGCTTTAGCCTGGTCTCGTCGGGCGACGTAATCTCTCGGATCTATGATTGCCAGTACGTCTCCGGCTTTTACCATTTGGTTATCTGTTACAAATATTTTTGTGACTCGACCAGAAGCCTCAGCGCTTATCTGGGTGATCTCACCATGAACATAGGCGTTATCGGTTTTTTCGGTATCAGCATTACTGACAAAAGTGTTAGCCGTCATTGCAAGAGTCGTGACTAAGGCGAGGGCGATAACGATGGCTTTAATTTTGGCGTTCATATTTTCTCATTAACTTATCGTACTGTACTGGACGGTACGATAAGTTATTTGGTATAACTAGATCAAGTTAAATTTTAACCAAGGTTCATAAAAGATCGTTTGAGATCGCAAATTAGCCTTGAGCAAGCTTATGGGTTACTTGGCTTAAATTGCATGAATAACACAGACCTGTTCTAATTAGGCTCATACAGGAGAGGTACTTGAATGCGTCCATCTACGCTAAAGAAACAAGAAAAAATTATCGACGTAGCGACTCAGCTTTTTTTTGAGCAGGGTTACGCCGACACGAGTCTAGATCAAATTATTGAGGTGTGCGGTGGCTCTAAGCAGACCCTTTATAGCTATTTTGGTTGTAAGCGCGGAATTTTGATTCAGGTGGTCACTCGCTGTACCGAACAGGTGGGCAGTGCTTTTCAATTTGATGCTCAAGCGGATCTAGCTGAACAGCTTAATCAGTTTGGCTACGAATACCTTAAGGCTTTGTGTTCTCAGCCTATTATCGATATATATCGGATTATTGTGACTGAGTCTCGTCGAGATAAAGAGCTGGTGGATTTTTTCTTATCTCGTGGGCCCCATCGTTTTTATCAAATGTTGAGTGATTTTTTACAACTGCAGGCTATTCAAGGACAGCTGAATATTGACGATCCTGCCCAGACAAGCAGTCAGTTGATCGGGCTTTTGCGAGGTGATTATTACCAAGATGTGGTCTTGGGGTTAGGTGTCCCTTCGGAAGAGGAAATTAAGCAGTATTCGGCGCAAGCGATTAAAATTTTCCTACATGGCTGTAAAGCCTAACGAATATGGACCTATCACGCCGTGGACTTCAGCAAAGCCTATGGCGGGTTATTTTTCTGATCCTCTTCTTTCTCCTCCAGCATTAACTGCTGCAAATAAGCGAGCTCTTCAGAGCTAAGTAGCTGTTGGCTGGCCCGCATCGGTTGTTTCGAATGTTGTTGAGTGAGTTTGCCGCGCAAAAAGGCGGCTCGGGTGATCTGCTTGAGGCCGTAAATAGCCAATATATAGACAGTCAATAACAGGGCTAACTTGGTCGCGGCTTGGTTGATAGCAATAAACCTATCGCCAAAGTAAAAAGGCAAGATCACCAATACCGTCCTGATAAGCCAATTGCCCATTAACGCGAGAGTTAGCACCAACAACCAGCGAAACTTAATATCTTTGAGGCTATCTTGATGCACTCTTGATACTCGGCCGGGATAGCGGCTAAGCATTTTAATGATGTAATAAAAATAGAGCCCAGTCTGAACAAATAGCATGGCAGGAAGTACCATGCCTAAAAGGCTTAAATCAGTCAGAGTCGGCGGCTGACTCAGTTTAATTTCAGGCCAATTATGCTCAAAGGTGATTCGGTAACTGGTGGCTAATACCACAATAATAGCGATGATAACGGCGGGGTAGAAGTGACGTGAAAAACCGATTGGCCGTTTTATTTCATTAAGGCTGCGGTCGCAATAGAGGTAGAGCAGGGGCATCATTAAAAAGTAGACGGGAATAATTAAGATGAAAAGTAAGTGGATGGGGGCAGGGGCGTTATTTATGTTGAGTAACCCAGTAAAAAAATACAGCGCCATTAAACTGAAAATGCCACCCAGAATTTTATGGTTACCACTTTGCTCGGTGTAAATGTAGCGGATATACAAGCCTAGCCCGAGGCAGTGTAGACCGCCAAGCAATGAGAGCCACCAATAACCTTGAGAGAAAAACTCACTAAATTCATTCATGCCGATATCATTTCAACGTATTACTATCCCAGATGCAAGTGTTGAATTTTTAGTCATAGCTAGCCTACATCTATAGTATGTGCTTGCTAGGAAATGTAACGCCGCTATTAACGTCATGGGATGCTATGAGTATAGCGTGGCTGTTAGTCAGTGGACGATTTAACTCGCCTGCTTAGATATCGATTTAAGCTTATGTAGTAACGCCTCTTTTTTAAAGGGTTTTGCGAGGTAATCATCCATACCTGATTGATAACACTTCTGAATATCTTGATCGAGTACGCTCGCAGTTAGTGCGATGATAGGTAACCTTGGCTGAGAATGTAGACTTTCCCACTCTCTGATCTTTTCGGTTGCCGTAAAGCCATCCATAACCGGCATCATGCAGTCCATTAAAATGGCGTGGAAGGCTCTACCAGCGCTGATGAATTCAAAGGCTTCCTGGCCATTACTCGCAATAATAAAATCAAAACCCGCCTGTTTGAGCTGTAAAGAGGCCACTTTCTGATTCACTAGGTTATCTTCTACAATCAGAATAACCACTTTCGATTTCTCTGTTTCAGCGGGCTTGTTTATCGGGTTGAGCTGATTCTGTGGTTGCTGTTGCTGCCTTAGTTTTCGGTTTTCTATGCCGTTATGTATGGCGTTCCTAAAACGGTTGCCTAATAAGGGAAGGGTTACGATTGCATCTATATTATCTAACTGTCGCTTCTCGCCCAGAGCGTTAATGGCAATGGTAAAGATGTCTTTTTGCTTAAGCAATTCAGGTAGGCTCGCAAGTGTACCTCTTGTCGATGACTGGATATCGAGGAACAAAAGATCAAATGTTTGCCTATCTTGAAGCAGGTCAAAGCAAGACTGATAATGGTAGTTAAGGCTAAATCCTTGGCGCTGACATTCTTTGCTAATCATGTCATTGCGTTGCGAGTTATTTGAAATGATCGCAGCGGTTAATGGTTTAAATTGGTTGGAGATTGGTTTTGTGTAGCTGACTATTTTAGCTTTCAGCGAGATAGTGAAGCAGCATCCCTCTCCTTTCACTGAGCTAAGGGTGATCTCGCCCCCCATTAATTCTATAAGTTGTTTGCAAATAGAGAGTCCAAGCCCTGTGCCACCAAATTGACGGGTAATGGTGTCGTCCTCTTGAATAAAAGGAGAAAATATTTGTTGTTGCTTGCTAGGGGCTATTCCTGTTCCAGTATCATGCACGCTAATTAGCATCTTGCTATAGCTGGCACTATTGCGACACGAAACAACGACCTTAATGCCTCCCTCTAGGGTAAATTTTATCGCATTAGAGAGCAGATTCATCAGCACTTGGCGCATGCGATGTTCATCTAAGGAGGTCAGGTAAGGAGTATCTTTATCGATATCGACTTCAAGGGTGAGTTGTTTTTCGGCGACTTTGGGTAAGATCATCGAAAGCGTGTCATATACCACTTCGACAATATTGGTATTTGTATGGGTTATTGAGAGGTTACCAGATTCAATTTTAGAGAGATCGAGTATGTCATTGATAAGCAGTAACAGTGTCTGCGATGAAGTCTCAATAGTTTGTAAATGTTCACTTTGAGTGGCCGTTAGCTTAGTGCCAGCCATGATATCGGACATGCCGATAATTCCGTTGAGCGGAGTCCTGATTTCATGAGACATATTTGCCAGAAAAGAACTCTTTGCCTGATTGGCTTTTTCAGCCTCACGCTTGGCTTGTAATATTTTTAGTTCATTTTGGTGGCGCTCATTAATCAGCTTATTGAGTGTATGGGAAAATAGGCTGAATTCATCGTTACCCGCTTCGTTTATTTTCTGTGAATAGTCATGAGTTTCTTCAATTTGAGACATGGTTTTAATCACGTGGCTGAGATAGTTAGTGATGCGTCGATATAGGTTTGCGCCTATGATGGCAATAATGATCAAAGAGAAAAATAATGCTGCACAGAATAATAAGATCAAACGCTTAGATTGGCTGATTTCTCTCTGGATATTGTTAGTTAGCTGGCTGGAGAAAGTGCTCACAACATATTGAATTAAATCAAGACGCTGCTGTAATGCTTGCAAACTTGTATCTGGGGTTTGGGTTAGTGGCTGCTGATTTAAAATGTGGCTTCTTAATTGGTAGCTTTGCTCGAATGCTTTATCTGAAAAGGTACTCAGCAGCAGAGATACCTGCTCCGGCTTAGCGTTGATCTCAATAAAGCGTTCAATATAAAGTTGTTGGTGTTCAGTGATGGAGTTCAGCTGGCTAAGCAGTTCGCTTTCTCCGCGATTTAATAGCAACTGTTTGATTAACCAACGCTCTTCAGTAGACCATAGAGACAGCCACTGCAGTTGATAGAGTATCACCAGCTGTTGATTTATTTCATCGTTAACGCCTGAGTGATCTTTTTCCATGGTGCTTAGCGCTTGAACTTGCAGCTCATTGAACCAAAATGACCAGTCTCCTAATCCTTCACTATCAACTTCATTCATCTCTTTTAGCGCATTACTGGTATTACTTAACCAGGACTCCATCTCTAAAGCGTTTTCGGCACTAAAGGCTTGTGGTAGTAACAGCGCTATGTAGTTGAGGCGGGTGTTGAAAGAGTCGATGGACAGCTTAATATTGTGTTTGAATAACTGCTCTCTTGCGTGATTGATCTGTTTGTTTAACTGAGAGAAAGATTCAAGAAAGTTAATTTTGCTATTGAGGGTATTTAGCGATTCAACATTGTCGCTTTGATTTTTAATCTCTAATGCAGACAAGAATGAGGCAAAAATCAGTGGCAATAGCACCAAGGCTAACATCCGTATTTTTATTGAAATATGATTCAATAAGTTCATTTCTACTCCATGAATTGAACAAGTTAGTGGTGAGCTTGTGGTTTAACTAAGCCTTGACTATATTCAGCTTAGTACAAAAAACTATCAAGGAATGAGGGTTTTAATGTTTAAGGGATTAAACGAACGGGTTCAGCTTGTCTGTTGTCAGCAATTTCTTTTGCTGGTGCTTGTGTGTAGCTCCCCCGCCTCTCAAGCTTTAGCCGGCGTCGATGAAAGCGAAGACGTTGAGTTTGCAATTTTTACCTTGAATGACGACTTGCCGCCATTAAGTAAAAGCAAGGCTAGAATGCTTTATCGAGGCAAAAGTAAGAAAATATCCGGTAGCTTAAAAATTATCCTGGTAGACCTCCCTGAAACTTCCATCCACAGAGAAGACTTTTACAAAATGCTACTCGGTAAATCCGTATCGCAGATGAACGGCTATTGGGCTGGGCTTGCATTTTCTGGAAGAGGTACTCCCCCCGAAGAATTAAACAGTGATGATATTAAGCAGATTTTAAAATGGCTTAACGATAACCCCAACGGAATAGCCTATGCCCCCATCGATTCCGTCCCCAAAGAAGTCAATATCTTGATAACCGTGCCTCAGGGAGAATAGCCATGTTATTTCGCAAAACATTATTTATAGCGTTATTTTACCTGTTATTTTGCCCTGCTGCCCAGGCAAGTATTGAGTTAACCGACAACATTTTATTAAGTGGATTTGGCTCAACCACTATCAGCAAAAGTGATAATCGAACCCCACTATTTATTAGTCGAGAAATTACCGACGATACCTGCTACGACTGTGACACCATATTTGGCTTACAGTTAGATATCGATGTGCTCGATGGCTTGAGTGCGTCTGGGCAGGTGGTGAAACGTACCCAGGATAACTGGAGTGACCCTGAACTTGAATGGGCATATCTATCATATGGCTTTGATGATTTTGAGTTGAGAGCAGGGCGTTTGCGCTTACCGGTATTTCTGGTTTCGGAGTACTACTATGTCAGCCAAGCCTACCCGTGGATAAGGCCACCTCAAGAGGTATATGACAGCATTTTAGGGTTTACCTTTTATGATGGTCTCTCTTTAGCCTGGAATTATGATATTTCTGATGAACTGCTGTTAACGGTTTCTCCCTATTACGGTTTTGATAGAGTCAATAAGGTCGAGTTAGGTGACATTTTATTGCAGTTTGATACCGAATGGATAGCAGGGATCTATATTGATTTAGTGGGCTTTAATTACCGTATTCATAGTGGCTTTATGCAAGCCAAATATACCCAGCTTCCCTCGGTAGAGGAGGAAAAACTCGATATTTACACGTTAGGGGCGGAATACAGCTATGGCTCTTGGTTGTGGATAGCAGAGGTTGAGTCCGATCGATTACAAGCAAACTGGTATGCCTCGGCTATTTATGCATTTGACGAATTGTCACCCTATTTAACTTACGGTGAGAGCCATCAACTGCGAAAGTCAAAAGCGGTAACGGCAGGGGTTAAATATGACTTAACATCAAGTGTTTCAATCAATATTGAATACCAGATTATCTTCTCTCAAAAGGAAGGTAATCGCGCCCAGTTTGTCACTTCACCACTGGTCTACGGCGAAAGCTCAGACGCTGATTTATTATGCTTGGCGGTTAGTTTTGTATTTTGATGAAGACTAAGACTAAGACTAAGACTAAGACTAAGACTAAGACTAAGACTAAGCTCAATCATTTTGGGCTAGTCGTTCCAGCTTGGCTTTGACTGTGAATCGCGTCGGTTATTGTAAAATAGCGGTTATTTGGCTATTGATGGTTTGGATTTCGCTACACAAGTTGATTATTGCTATGCGCTCGGGGAGTGAGCCGCCTTTAGAGCTCGACTCAACGACTTGTGCCAAGCTTACAGCGTCTTGCGCGCACAGGTTACTGAACATGCCTTTGAGCTCATGGGTGAGACGAAATAATTCAGTGATATTTTCTGTTTGATAGCTCTGAAAAATGAGGTGATCACTTTGGCCATACTCTTCGATATAGATCGTCAGTAGCATGTTCAGCATAGAATCATCGCCGTCACAGAGTGCTTTTAATTCATCAATCTTAATCATAGCTTCCCCCCTTGCTTGTGTTGATATTAACAGCCATTAAATCGCCAGCTAAAGCTGGCATTTTGTTATGACTAGAGTGTCTTTAGCTGGTCTTTTTCAATAGTCTGAAAGTATTGCGGTTATCGTGTGAATGGTATTCTATTTTGTCTGAAAGCTGCTGAATGATTTTGAGTCCCCTACGGCTTTGTAACCAGGTGCTTGGGTCGTATTCGAGAGGTTCAATAAAGTCCATTTTAGGTAGGTCATCAAGCAGATTTTTGGGTATCGAGTCGCCATAATCTGCGACTTCAATAATTAACTGTTTTGTGTCATTTACGTAAGAGCTTATTTCAAACTTTGCCCCATCAAGGTTAGCGTAGGCATGCTCAAATACGTTATTCACAAGTTCTACAAGGCACAGCTCCATCTGCCCGATAAGGGCTGTATCCAAGCCGAGTGAGTACCAAAAGGGCAGGATATCGGAGGCAACAGTGCGGGATGCCTCCAGGCTGCTTGAGTATTGTTGGTAAAACGTCCTTGTGTTCACATTAACCTCCCTTATTGCCGCTGCGATAAAAGGGAAACGTATTGAAGATAGGCTGTGCTTCTGTGCCTTTTCCTGCGGCGAGTGTCATTCCCTTCATCAAGCTATCCTTTTAAGCGTTTGCTGTTAGCGCATCTTCTATGGTTGCATGGCTCACTATCAGCTTGTCTATTCGAGTTAACTTGAGTAAATCTAAGATCGGTTTCTGCGGGTTAATGATACTGATTTTAGTGTTGCGCAACATCTTATAGGTGCCCATGATGGCTCCTAGTCCGCTACTGTCCATAAAGCGCACATCACTCATATCAAGGAGTAAATGCTCGCGTAGGTTATCTTTTAGTTTTCCGAGTTCAACATGGAAACTGGCAGTCAGCTTGGCGTCAAACCTAGCCTCTTTAATTCGGATCACCGTGTATTGGTTTTTCGCAATTATATCGAAGTGCATGCTGTTTCCTTGATTAGCTTCCATTCCATTCAAATGCCAACAAGCTGATGTCATCATCGAACTGTGTTGTGCCTGACCAGTTGTTTAATTCCTCTACTATGGTGTTACTTTGCTTGCTAATTGTCAGCTTGGACAGCTGTTGAATTTGCAACGCTAACCTTTGCTCTGAGTATTGTTCTTTATCTGTAGATTCCGCTTCGGTAATACCATCAGAGTAGAGAAATATGCGATCGCCTACGCTCAATTGGATCTGTTCGGTTTGGTAGCTAGCAAAATCGAACATACCGGCGACAAAGCTCTCTTGTTGTATAAAGCGGCATATTTGTTGCGATGTTTGCTGCCAGATTATTGGAGGGTGACCAGCAAAGGCGTAGTTTAATTGTCCGGTTTTGGTATTCAGCACGGCGTAAATCATAGTGAAGTAGAGGTTATTATCGCCTTGATTAATATAACTCTGATTAAGCCTAGCGAGCACTTCACTGGGCTCTCTTAAGCGATAAAAAGGGTCGCTATCTTGTTGGTGTTTTACATGCGAGTTGCTGCTAGAGTCGATACTTTGCTGGATTGCAAAAGACATCAATGCTGATTTTACTCCGTGGCCAGCGACATCAAAGAGGTAAACGGCGATATGGTCTTCATCTAGCGGCATACATCCGAGCATATCGCCACCAATTTGAGCACTCGGTATATGAGTGTAGTGCAGCTCAACGCCAGGGAATTTTTTTTGGCTAGGTAACATCCGCTGGATCAATAAGCTGGCCGAATCGAGATCTTGGCGTATGGTGGCATAAGCTTGGTCTAGTTCAATATTTTTGGCAACTAACTGGTTGTGTAGTTCTAGACTCCTAAATCCCGCTTTAAGGCGAGCATCTAGCTCATTGATATTAGTATCTTTAGCGACAAAATCATCGGCGCCAGCGTTAATGCCTTCGACAATTGATTCTTGATCATCACGTCCTGAGAGCAAAACAAAAAAAATATAACGGTTATAGTCGGGGGATTTTAAGTGATAACACAGTTCTATGCCGTTTAAATCAGGCATCATCCAGTCACTTAAGACAAGCTGAATAGAAGGGTGCTTTTCGAGTTGAGTGAGTGCATCAAGGCCATTGATAGCGTTAATGACATGGTAACCTCGCGAGGAGAGCATTTTTGTCATCAGTAGCAGCATGACCTTATTATCCTCTACGAGTAGGATCTCTTTGCTCAAATCATCAGCCTCCTTGCTGCATTCGTTACTGAGTCCATTTTATATTCAGTTTTCGACAAGTATTCTTACTTTTCAAAAGTCTAGTCGTGAATGTTAAATACGACAAGTGGGCGGCACTGAAGGCGTGGAAAATAACGTTATGACAATAGGTTAGCTTTATATTTTGCTTAAATGATATCGCGCTTAGTAAAATTGACTAATCTTTTGTGGTAACTTTTATGCGTTGGTGGCGGTTAGAGCAAGCTTCGGGGGGCTTACCTGGCGCAGGATGACGTTCGCAGAGTAAATGACGAATAGCCATAATAGGGTGAGGTAGTAGCATTCTAGGGCCTGCGAAAATCATGATCTCGCGCGCCTTGGCTTTCATATGAGGCTTATAGCAGTGTACTGGGCACTTGTTACAGGTTGGCTTATCTTGACCATAGGGGCATCTATCAAGGCGAGTATGGGCGTATTCGATAAAGTCTTCACACTCTTCGCAAGGGTGAGATCCCGCTTCCTTATGGTGCGCCTTACAGTAGATTTTCACCATAGCTGAAATCGTCTCAAACTCTCTGAGAAGTTTGCCACTGAGTAGTTGTGCAAATGCCATGGGATACCTTAGTAAGTTACTTGGTTATTATCATCATAAAAGGGTTCGCTTTTGCTGACAAAATATTAGCTTCAAACTTTGAAGGTGTGCACAAAATAGTGCTTTAAGCTAATCAAGAAAAACGGTTTATCACTTCAAGCTAATGTTTTTTTAGTTTATCCCCAAAGCGATATATTAAAATATGCTTGTCAGAATCATTTGCGCTGGATTAAAATCCGCCGCGGTGTTTGATGGTGTAATTTTCCTCATAAAACATTATTGATGAAGGAGGCAATCTACCTCGTGATATAGTGAGATTGTCTAGCGTTGAGATTGATTACAATGGGGCCTTAAATTCAGGGCTTTATCATTTCTCGGTGGCTTAAAGTCACTGACCTCTCCGACTCAAGCAAAGGTAAAATTAACTTCCAATATCGCCTTAAATAAGTCGATATTAAGTTTGCAGTAAACACTAAAACCACTTTATTCAAGGGGATATTACTTATTATTCCCTTAGGTTGGCTGTGCGCCGAACTAGGCTTTCAGCTCATATTGATGTGGCATTACTTGTAGAATGATAATTGACTTTAAGATCCCCCCCTTTGATGACGCGTGTAAAAATAAGACGAACAAGTTTTAAGGTAAGCTTAATGGCGACCTCTGCACTACTGCTAGTGAGCACTCTGCTACCTGCTATTGTTACAGCGAACCCAATAGAGGATGGCAGCGTCATTGGGTCATCAATGGAAATTATTGAGGTGCGTGGCATTCAGGCCTCCATGAAGGCCTCTATTAATACTAAAAGGTTCTCCAATGCTGTTGTCGATGCGGTAACCGCAGAAGATATAGGTAAATTCCCTGACAGTGATGTGGGTGAGTCTTTGGCGCGAATGCCCGGTGTTTCGGTTAATCGTCAATTTGGCCAGGGTCAGCAAGTGTCTATTCGTGGCGCATCTAATCAGTTAACCAGTACTTTGTTAAATGGTCACTCTGTTGCATCGACAGGTTGGTTTGACCAACAAACAACTGATCGTAGTTTTAATTACTCTTTGTTACCGCCTGAAATAATAGGTGAAATAGAGGTTTATAAATCTTCTCAAGCCGATATTACCGAAGGTGGGATCGGTGGTACCGTTATCATTAATACCCGCAAGCCGTTGGATTTAGATACTAACTCAATTTTCTTTAGCAGTAAGCAAGACTATGGCACCGTTTCTGAGCAAGTAGACCCTGAATTTTCTGGTTTGTATAGCTGGAAAAATAGCACCGATAGCTTAGGTGTGCTGCTCGCGGTAGCAGATGCCAACACTCATTATCAGCGTAATGGGATCGAATCAAGCATCGGCTGGGGAGAGATAGTGCCGACGACGTTCGAGCAGCAGCGTGAGCGCTCTGCTATTAATGCGGTGTTGCAGTACCGGCCAACAGACGAATTGGAGCTTGGCTTCAATTTCATGAGTCTTGATATGCAAGCCAACAATGCCAATACGTCGTTATTTTTGATGTTTCCTGATGATAAAGAGGCTGCTTGCGAGCAAAGAAATGAGGCCGGAACCTGTATCTTTTATCGTCGTAATGCCGATGATGCTAACCCGGCCTGGGCGCAAACATGGGTGCGCGAATCGAGCATGGATTCCAATACTTATGACTTTGATTTTAAGTATGAAACGGATGACTATACGGTAGATGGTGTACTGGGTAATACTCGCTCAGAAGGGGGAACCAACACGACAGCTAATTACGGTTTTTGGTTGGGGCAGGCCAGCGATTTTGCAGGCACTTATGATGCCCGCAGTGATGTGATAAATATCGACATAGCGAACAATTCATTTACGGCAGAGGACTTTAATGGCCCCTTGGCTCCAGAAAGTTGGTCGCTGCGTAAACAACCCAACTCAGATGAAGAGACTTACCTTAAGTTAAACCTTACATTTCCTGTAGAGCTTGGCTTTATCAACACAATTAAAACCGGAGTAAGCTGGGCTGAACATGACGTTAAACAGGAGTCTTTTGAAGGCATAGTTAACCCCGAGATTATCGCAAAAAAGGCATCTGCGTACTACTCTGGTACGGTTTCATCAGGAGGCGGCTTTACTCTGCCGAAACCTATTTTTGATACCATGCTCAACGATGCCAAGGCTGCAATCACTGGCTTTGATAGTAATGGTCAGGTATATAAGTCGGGTTACGGTACCATTAACGAAACCAACCTAGCCTTATATTTGATGGCTAACTTCGCATCTGAGCGTGTTAGAGGCAATATCGGGCTTCGCTATATCTCGACCAATGTCGCTTCGGATTATTACCAGCTTACCTCAGAGGGTACTTACGCTGATGATTTGAGTACATTAGGGGCAAACTATCGTGATTTACTACCAAGTATCAATGTTGCATTTGAGGCCACTGATGATGTCATTATCCGAGCGGCGGCATCTAAAGTCATTTCTCGACCCAATTATGACGATATGTTCGCCTCTTCTGCACTATCGGGCTATGGCGATGGCATTCCGAATAACGAAGTAATCGATCAAGGTAATATCGCTCTAGAGCCGTTTAAAGCGATACAGGCCGAGCTGGGCGTGGAGTGGTACTTCAGCCCTGAAGGAATCATATCAGCGACTTATTTTGTTAAAGATATCAACTCGTTTATCACCTCAGAGCAATTATTAGATCAAAGTGTGGGCATTGTTGATCCTGACTCTGGTGAAGATAGTTGGACTGTTTCTAACAAGAAAAATGGCTCAGGTGGGCTTATACAAGGTGTTGAACTACAGCTTCAAAATGGGTTCGAAAACGGATTGGGCTATGCAGCAAATTACACTTTTGCTGATTCACATGCACCTGCTGAATATTATCCTGATCAAGTTGATGTGTTTTCAGATTCATCAAGGCATGCGTTTAACTTAGTGGGTTATTATGAGCGAGATAGCTTCTCTGCCCGCTTAGCTTATAACTGGCGTAGCGTCTATATGATCCGTGAGTTACCAGGTTATTACGGTAATCGTGAGCATCAAGCTTATGGCACGGTCGATTTTAGTAGCACTTTTGATATAACCGAATATTTTTCGCTAACTTTTGAAGTGGTTAACTTGTTTGAAGAAGATAGCATTCAGCTTGGGGTGGCATCTGATTTAGCTGAAGTTAAGCCCGAATTTAAAAACAATTATCCTGTATTTAGTGCCGAAGGAGAGGCGCGTTATAAATTAGGTGTAGCGGTTCGATTCTAGATCTCGAGTATCCATCCTTTCGTGAGCCACTGCAGGCTAATTGAGTATTATTTTTGATTTTGAGCTAACACAAAGTGGCTCGGAACAGACCAGAAACAAGAGAAATAGAATGAACGTCGCTTTCTTCGCACTTTATTGTTGGGCTAATAATGTAGGGCTTAATGCTAGCACTACAATCGGTGCTAACTCATGATGTTTAGTCAAATGTTGGCAAGAGTGTGTAATTGGAGTAAAGGGTCGAAACTCTATTTGACCGATCTTGCTGCGATTGCGCTGTTGCTGTTACCGATAACACTAGCCAACTCGTTAGCTATGCTATTAGGCCATGCCTTTAGAGTGATGGAGATTAATTACGTTTCAGAGCTACTCTTTTATATTTCAAATATCTTAATTAATCTTTACCCAACAACATTTTGTATTGTTGCGAGTTATTACCTTTCGCAAAAAGCTAACGCATCCAGTGCAATATTTATCATCTATGCCTTGCTTCTGTTTTATATTTTGTCCATAGAGCATCTAGATTTTTCAACCAGTTATTCATTGCCAAACAATCCACTATTGGCGTTATTAAGCGCTATAGTGACGTATTTATACTATTTATATTTTCCGATCCGGCTGTTAGATCCTAACTCGTTTGATTTTGCTTCTCGATTAATAAAATATATTGTGCATATTTTTTGTTTTTGCTTGATTGCATTGCTGCTGTCGCAATTAGCGACCTATACAGGGTTTTCTGTTAAATCAGTTATTTTGTCATTAGGACTGGATCCTATGACGTTTACTGGTGGTTTGTTATATCAAGCGTTTCTTGGCATCTTGGGTGCAGTTGGTATCAACGGGCACAATATGTTGTTTACTATCAAGCAGCAAATCTATGCCGATACCCTAGCGAATATTGAAGCTTGGCGTGCCGGAGAAGCTTCAATCAATATCATTAGCCAAGGCTTCTATGACGCATTTTTGTCAATGGGAGGCTCAGGTAACTGCATAAGCTTATTACTCTGCGTGCTTATCTTTAGCCAAAAATACAACCACAAGATGCTGGCAATCGTTGCCATACCTATGGTCATGTTTAATATTAATGAAGTGTTATTATTTGGCCTGCCAATCCTGTTTAATCCGATCATGATCATTCCATTTATTCTTGTCCCTTTGGTCAGCTTTGTGATCGTGTATGCTTGTATTGCATTAGGTATCGTCTCTCCCGTTGTTAGTATTGTTAATTGGCTAACACCGCCTATTTTTAGTGGTTACTTCGCTATGGGAGAGCAGTTAGATGGTGCTGTTTTGCAATTAGTCGTTATTATTATCGGCATTTTTATCTACCGACCATTTTACCTGGCCTACGTTGGCAAACACTTGATTTCGGTTGATCCCAATACTCGTTACGCTGCAGCTGAGGGCTCTATTTTTAATCATGTATTGCGCAGTGTAAGGGACTCAACCAACGACAATATTACTCAATCTTCAGTGCAGAATCGGGTAGCGAAGATTTTAAGAGAAGGTACTCTGGTGATGTTTTACCAGAAAATACAATCTGTTCATGATAAATCACACTATAACTACGAGGCATTAATTCGTTATATAGATGATAAAGGGATGCTTTGTCCGCCAGTATTCATTGCTGACTTTCAATTACTCAAAGCGATGCCAATGTTAGATAAAATGGT
This sequence comes from Shewanella sp. 125m-1, assembly GCF_052977065.1. Classification (NCBI taxonomy): domain Bacteria; kingdom Pseudomonadati; phylum Pseudomonadota; class Gammaproteobacteria; order Alteromonadales; family Shewanellaceae; genus Shewanella; species Shewanella sp. 125m-1. The sequence continues at coordinate 1,291 of NZ_JBRILT010000020.1, read as the reverse complement.
TATTGAGTTGGTATTACAAGATATGCAGAAAATAGAGTTACCTGTAGGGGGGCGTATATCCATTAACGTATCTGTCGCCTCCATCGAGGAGCCTGATTTTGTGTCGCATTTACTGTCTAGATTAGAGTACTACGCTATTTCACCGTCTAAGGTAGAAATCGAAATTACAGAGGAAGCGATGTTAAGTGACAAGGTTTACTTAACTCGAGTAATGACCGAGCTTCAGGCGCAAGACATCGCTATCTCAATGGATGACTTTGGTTCAGGCTACGCTTCATTTCCTCACCTACTCAAGTACCCATTCAATAAAGTTAAAATTGACAGGTCGTTATTATTGGATGCGACATCGAGTAAAGGAAAAGAGATCTATAAGTTAGTTGCAAAGCTTGGCCAAATTGCTAACTGTAAAGTCGTTGCCGAAGGAGTAGAAACACAGCAGGAATATCAATTTATCCAAAGTTGTGGTGTTGATTTAGTCCAAGGTTTTTATTTTGCTAAGCCTTTACCTCTTGAAAAGTTGTGCTATCAGGATAGTTAGTGCTTTGTTTATTTATGTTTTGTAACACCTAAAAAAGCGATTATTTTTGATACCCGATAAAAAAATGATATAAATAGTTGATTTTATAAAAGACAATGCATTAATAATAACGTTTAAATTTTGCACATTTTAGCTACACAAACGCGTGTATTAAATGTGTTCGTGGCTAACCCATGGTGGAAAACAATGAAAGAAATAATCATTATACTGCTGATTGTAGTAGGTTTTTATCTTTACAATCGCACTCAAAAAGCGGCTAAAGCTGAAAAAGAGCAGGCAGCTAAGCGCTCTGAAGAGGCTCAAGATGCAGCCGAGAGTGAGATGAAAGATATCACTCCAGAGACAACAGAAGAGGTATCGACGCCCACCGTAGATGGGGTGAGCTTTGAGTCTAAGGTTGATCATGAAGCTGAAGTGAAACAAGCTGCAGTTGAGCCAGAGCCAGAGCCAAAATTAGAATCGGTTGTTGAAGCCCAAGCAGAGCCAGTGTCTGAGCCATTCTCTGAGGTTGAAGAAAAAGTTCAGCCTGTGGCGGCACTAGAGCCAGAATCAGTATCTGAACCTGAGATACTAGCTAAGGCAGAAGTTGAAGTTAAAGCTGAGCCGGAAGTAAAAGCTAAGCCAAGCGTTGAACTTGAGCGAGAAGTTAAATCAGAAGTTCACGCAGAAGCTAAACCAGAAGCTAAACCAGAAGCTAAACCAGAAGCTAAACCAGAAGCTAAACCAGAAGCTAAACCAGAAGCTAAACCAGAA